>JBEDEI010000091.1:0-13754 GCA_041175765.1 Actinomycetota bacterium
AGACACCAGTGACGACGACGTTGCCGCCACGAGCAACGACTCCGGCAACGACCGTGCCTATTTCGCCCGTCTCGCCCGTCTCACCCACGACAACAACACCTCGTGTTACACCCACCACGGTGGCTGCACTTCGGCCTGCAGTGCCTGCCGCAGGGGAACGCCCGGCCGTAGGTACGCCAGCGCCGGCATTGCCAGCCACCACCCGTTCACTGGCATCGGTCATTCGCACCGTCGGGCGCACCTTGCGAGTCGAAGTGAGTGCTCCACGAGGGGCGCTTGTGCACGTCTACCGCGATGGTGCGCTGGTGGCTACGGTCAACCCGCAGCAAGCAAAGAATTTTACGATGCCAGCGAATGGAGCAGCACCTGCAGACGTGCAGATCGTTGTGGTTGCTCCAACTGGTGAGGTCACGGCCACACCCGCAGTTGGTGACTCTCCTGCGGCTGGTGCCAGCAACTCCGCCAGCACGAGCAAAGCCACGAACGGCAAAGCCACGAACGGTAAAGCCACGAACGGCAAGGCACCAACAGGGAAGTCAGCGAAAAAACCCACTGCAGACACGGTGAAGAAGCCCAAGCCTTAAGCCAACACTGCTGTCTGCCGAGCACGACGCACTTCCTGCGCGCCGCAGGGTCTACGGTAAGAGGCGATGAAACCCACGCTCACCACACTTGGCCAACTCAAAGCATCGGGTTGGATCTCGCGATCCATCAAAGAAGAAATCCGGGGCAATGCCGTGCTGCGCATTCGCGCCAACGAACCGTTAACGGCCAGCATTCTTGGTTATGACGACACCGTCTTGCCACAGTTGCAAAATGCCTTGCTCGCGGGTCACGACATCGTGTTTCTTGGCGAGCGAGGTCAGGGTAAGACTCGCATCATTCGTTCGCTCACCAACTTGCTCGATGAGTGGATGCCGATAATCGCTGGCAGTGAAATCAACGACGACCCCTACCACCCGGTATCCCGTCATGCAACGGATCTCGTTCGCGATCATGGCGACGAGACGCCAATCGCCTGGGTGCATCGCGATGACCGTTATGGTGAAAAACTTGCTACACCCGACACATCAATTGCGGATTTGATCGGCGAGGTTGACCCGATCAAGGTTGCAGAAGGCCGCTATCTCAGTGACGAGCTCACCCTGCACTTTGGTTTGGTACCCCGCACCAATCGCGGAATTTTTGCCATCAACGAACTTCCCGATTTGTCGGAACGCATTCAGGTGGGTTTGCTCAACGTTTTGGAAGAGCGCGACGTGCAGATTCGTGGCTACAAGATTCGTTTGCCGTTGGATGTGTTGCTCGTGGCATCGGCAAACCCGGAGGACTACACCAACCGTGGGCGAATCATCACACCCCTAAAGGACAGATTCGGCAGCCAGATTCGCACGCACTACCCGTTGGATGTTGCCACCGAAATGCAGATCGTGCGTCAGGAAGCACGCCCGGCAACGATTGGAGACGTGCAGGTGGGATATCCCTCTTTCATGGAAGAGATCGTCTCGGAAATTAGCCATCTTGCGCGTGCAAATGCCAACGTGAGTCAACGCAGTGGTGTGAGCGTGCGCGTATCGGTGAGCAATTACGAGTTGCTCGCTGCAAATGCCGTTCGAAGGGGCTTAAAAGCGGGTGAACATGTGGTGGCTCCGCGCGTGAGCGATCTGGATGCACTCGTGGCATCTACCGCCGGCAAGATCGAGATCGAGAGCGTGGACGAAGGTCGCGAGGGTGCGGTGTTCGAACAGATCGTTCGTGGGGCCGTTCTGCAGGTATTCAAGCGCCGCGTATCGGGTGACAAGACCAAAGAGCTTGTCGCCGCATTCGACACCGGAACCGTGGCCAACACCGGAGAAGATGTGCCATCAGCCGAACTTGGTGCGTTTGCTGCGCAGTTACCCGAGCTGCAGAAACTTGCTCTGTCATTGGTGGATGGCGATGAATCGCCGGCAGCCGTTGCGAGTGCTGTGGAGTTCGTGCTGGAAGGTCTGCATCTGGCGAAGCGACTGAACAAAGACGCTGCCGGCGGCCGCTCCATCTATCGCTCGCGCACAACCAACGTGTAGCGAGCGCGGAACTCACACCGCAAATGGTGTGCGGGTCCAGTGTTCGTCAGTGTCGTTTCGGTACCGCGTTGGTGCAACGCCAACGAGTCGTGATGCATGCACTGGTTGGTCAAAACCTCGCAAGTTGAAATATCCGATTGGCTCAGCCGTAATGCCGTCGGGCAAATGCACCGCTTGCTCAGTCGGCATCAGGATGCCGTAGTTTGCTGCTTCGTCACAGAGTCGCGACGCCATGTTTGGCGCATCGCCGATGTAGTCCTCGCCTTCAAACAAGATGATGTCGCCAGTTGTCATGCCGATACGCAAGCGCAGTTCACCCAAGCGCTCCGCAAATCGACGCATGAGTTCCATCGCAAACACCACGCCAGCGTTCTGTTCCACGGCAATCGCCATGAAGCCATCACCGAGAAACTTGTCGATTCGTACCCCAACCTCCGAGGCCAGGTCCCTCGACACTGCACGGAAGTCCTTGAGCATCGACTTCGCCTGTTCGTCGTCGGTCCGCTGAATGAACGACGTAAAGCCTGAGAGGTCGACGAAAAGAATCGTGCGTGGATAACGCATTCTGGGCTCAATGCTACGGTTCGCTCGTGGGTCTTCGCTTCCAATACTCCCGCTGGGATGGCACGCAACGAGGTTTTGACCTCGATGCTGACGCTCTGCTCGGTGAGATTACGGACGAATTGATTCATCACGGAGATGCAAATGCAGCACTACGTCGCATCATGCAACAAGGCATGCGCGATCGCAATGATCGGAACATCGAAGGGATTCGCGAGACGCTTGAACGAATCCGGGCAAAACGTCAGGAGATTCGGGAGAACGGCAATGTCGGACATGAATTCGACGATGTCGCCCGTGAACTCAACGACATCGTGGACGAAGAGCGTTTGGCCATTGATTCTGCTGAGCGTGCCGCTAATGATTCAGGCGACACGCGGCGGACCGAGGTTGCCCGTGAAGCAGCCTCCGATCGTCGGCTTCGACTCGACCTTCTGCCCGATGATCTTGCCCGAAAAATCGAGGAGTTGAAGCACTACGACTTCCAGTCACAAGAAGCCCAGTTGCGATTCGAGCAACTCACCGAGCGTTTACGAGAGCAGTTGACGAACCGACAGTTCGAGCAGGTGTCAAGCGCGATCGAGAACATGACTCCAGAAAGCATCGCGCGCATGAAAGAAATGATGACGGCGTTGAACGCCATGATCGAGCGCCACCAGCGCGGGGAAGATCCAAAGTTTGAAGAATTCATGAAGAACTTCGGAGACTTCTTTCCGGAGAACCCAGCAAACATTGACGAGCTCCTGAAGTTGATCGCACAGCGGATGGCAGCAGCCCAACAGGTGCTCAACTCCATGACACCAGAACAGCGTGCCGAACTTCAAGACCTCATGAATCAGGTGCTGGATGACCCAGAGCTGGCGCAACAAATGCAACAGTTGAGTGGCAACATGCAGCAAATGTTCCCCCAGATGGGCTGGGGGGATTCCCAGGAAATGTCTGGCGAGCAACCAATGCCCTTTGCCGAAGCAATGCGCAGCATGCAGGAACTGGGCGAATTGGCCGATTTGGAGCAGTTCCTCATGAATGCCACATCGCCAGCGGCATTGCAAGAAGTCGACCTTGATGCGGTTCGCCGCCTCGTGGGTGATGTGTCAGCCGACTCTCTCCAGCGGTTGTCGCAGTTGACCGAAACCCTTCGCGCAGCCGGACTCATCGACCAAAAAGAAGGCCGGTTGGAGCTCACACCGCGTGGCCTGCGCAGTATCGGCAAACAAGCCCTCCATGATTTGTTCGGACGGCTGGAACGCGACACTCTCGGCCAACACCGGATTGAACGCATCGGGGTTGGCCATGAGCGCGCGCACGACACCAAGCAATACGAATACGGCGACCCTTTCCATCTGGACCTGCAGCAGACCCTGCGCAATACGTTGCGTCGACAGGGTGGGGGTCTTCCACTCCGACTTTCCCCCGACGACTTTGCCATTGATCAGACCGAACAGATGACCCGCTCGTCCACCGTGCTGATGGTCGATCTCTCGCTTTCGATGCCGATGCGCGACAACTTTCTGCCCGCCAAGAAGGTATCGATGGCCTTGCATTCCCTGATTTCTTCGCAGTTCCCCCGTGACTACATGGGCTTGGTCGGGTTCAGCGAAACTGCCCGGGAATTGCGGCACGAACAGTTGCCGGAAGTGTCGTGGGACTTCGTGTATGGCACGAACATGCAGCACGGTTTTGCCCTTGCTCGACGCATGTTGGCCCGACAGTCAGGCACCAAGCAGATCATCATGATCACCGACGGCGAACCCACGGCACACATTCGCCCGGACGGGGAAGTGTTCTTCAGTTATCCGCCGGCATACGCCACGATTGAAGCAACGCTGCGTGAAGTCATGCGTTGCACCCGTGATGGTATTCGCATCAATACCTTCATGCTTGATGCAACGAGCGAGCTGCGTAGCTTCATCGAGCAACTTACGGAGATCAACAAAGGTCGTGCCTTCTTTACGACACCCCAGACCTTGGGTGAGTACGTGCTCGTCGATTTCTTGGAACACAAACGTGCGATGCGGTCCAGCGGGCGGTCGGCACGAAGTGCATGATGCCCCGATTTGCAATTTGTAAGCGAACCTGCCACAATTACATGGCTGTTATTTGCACTGGATAGGAAGAAGGGGTCAGTGAATCAACGAATCGAAGCGTCGGAAGGTGACGACCGCGCATGGCAAGATCAGGCGAACTGCTTAGGAGTTGACCCGGACCTCTTTTTTCCCGAGCGAGGTGCGTCCACCCGTGAAGCCAAGGAAGTCTGCAAAGGCTGTGAAGTACGCCAACAGTGCCTCGATTACGCGCTGGCCAACGGCGAGAAATTCGGTATCTGGGGTGGCCTATCAGAACGGGAACGACGTCGTTTGCGTCGCCAGCGCGCTCAAGCCAACCGCAGCTCTGCCACCGCGTAAGCGGTACTGCTAGGGTGCGGGTATGCCAGGTGGACCAGAACTTTGGATCATTGTTGCTCTTGTCGTCGTGCTCTTTGGCGGCTCGCGCTTGCCGAAAATCGCACGCAACCTTGGTCGTGCCCAAGGTGAACTCAAGAAAGGCTTGTCGGAAGGCAACGCCGAGGTGAGCAAAGAGGCCAAACCCGAAGGCAACGCCACACCACAGGCGTAGGTGATCAATCGCCGTCACGGCGGTGCTCATCGATAGTGGGTCAAGCCTTATGGCGACCCGCTCACGACTCGGTAATCTTCACTTTTCGTTTGGTGACTTCCGCCAATAAACCCTTGCGCTCATTGGCTGCGTAAAGGTTCAAGGAGATATCGGTTTTTTTACCGCGGGACTTCGCCGAAATCGTGATTTCTTCGGCGCCGACCTTGACGGAAGCCGACTTCACTCGTGCGTCATAAGTGCGGTCCAGGCCAATGGCTACTCGCAATAGCGCTGCCAAGTTGCGAACGATTCGCTGATCCGCCGAAGAGAGCGCCGCGAACTCTGCATGTTCGGTCTTTGGGAGACCCTTGCGGTGGTATCGGGCTACTTGAGCAATGATCTCCACTTCGCGATCGGTCAAGCCCATGAGTTCCGAATTGCGAATGAGGTAGTAGGAGTGCAAATGGTGCTTGGCATGGGAGACCACCACGCCCACATTGGCGAGAAGTGCTGCGAATTCCAAATAGCGCCGCGACTCGGGAACAAGCTTGAGAGACTCACGGAGTTCATCAAACAGATTCACGGCAAGCTCAGCCACGTGCTGTGAGTGTTCTGGGCGATCATCACAGCGATCTGCGAGTTGTTGCACGCTACGTCGTGCCGCATCATGGTCTTCGTCCACTTCAATGAGGCCTTCTCGTCGGAGTGTGTCCAAAAGGAGGCCCTCGCGCAGGGCGTAGTCGGAAAACATCAGCGACTGAAGACCAAAGATATCGACCAGACCTTCCATGATGAGTGCGCCAGCGAGAATGATGTCTGCTCGGTTGCTCTCCAGCCCGAATTGTTTCGTGCGCTCAGCAGTGGTCGGGGCCGACTGGAGCGCATTCACCACCGAGCGAACCTCGTCACCGGTGAACTCGAATCGATTCATTGACTTTGGCTCGGTCGTACCGCGAGCTCGGAGAATCATGCGGGCGATGCTCTCAGCGGTGCCCGATGACGCTGCAACCACTTCGAAACCAAGCTCTGCGACTTCAGGGGCGACCACCGACAGCGATGATCGAATGAATGAACGGCAACTTGGAATTGCACTCGGGTGCAGGCTGCTACTGGCAAAAAAACGATCGGTGAGTCGCACTGCTCCCAACTTGAAACTGCGGGCAAAAAGTACCTCGTCATCCAGTCCGACCACCACTTCGGTTGAACCGCCGCCGATATCACAGGCAAACATAGGACGATCGTGAATGCCAATGGCGTTGAGAACGCCCAAGTGAATCAGACGAGCTTCTTCAACACCGGAAATCACTTCAATTTCCACCCCGGTCTCTTTACGCACCCGCTTGATGAAATCCGAACGATTCTTGGCTTCACGCACTGCGCTAGTGGCTACGGCACGAATCTCTGCATCGTGAGACGATGCAATTCCCGCCATGCGGGTCAATGTTCGTAGTCCCCGCTCCATAGCGTCGTCGGAGAGCTCCTTCATGTCTCCACCGCCATGGCCGAGCCGCACGACATCTTTTTCGCGGGTCACCACCTCAAAGCCACCAGGCACTGGTCGTGCGACGACGAGGTGGAAACTGTTCGTGCCGATGTCCAGCGCCGCCACGAGGTCGCTCATTCGTTCCGACGATAGCCTCTCTAGTCCCGAGGAGTCCCCATGTCTGACGTCACCAAAGAACCGCCACGCGCCCACATCCGCATTACCTATACGGGTCCGATTTATCCCCACTGGGAGATCGTTGGTGACTACGGCGACCCAGACCTGATTGATGAGTTTGCCCGACGGGCGTACATGCGCTTGCTGTATGTACCGATGAAGGACAGCCAGTTCCGCCGCAATCGTGAGCGCGTCAACAAAGACGCTGAGAACGAGGGCATCAGCGTGGAGTGGTTTCCCGACGAAGTAAACAACTGACCAGCTGAGTCGCCACGATCCGGTCGTAAACGACGGGTAAAGCAGAGATGACCACTCGACGAAATCGCACGAGTTTGCAAAATCTCGAATCTGCCGACGATTACCGTGCAGGTATCGACGCACGGTTTATCAATCGAGAGTTGAGTTGGTTGGACTTCAACGACCGTGTGCTCTCGTTGGCGACCGGGCCACACCTACCTTTGCTGGAACGCATCAAATTCCTTGCGATAAGTGCATCCAACTTGGATGAGTTCTATCAAGTGCGCGTCGCAGCGCTTCACGACCAGATTGCGGCGGAATTCTCCGAGTTGACCATTGACGGGCGCTCACCCGCACAGCAACTACAGGAGATCTCCACTCGCGTCCAGCGCTTTGTGGTGCAACAGGAACGCCTCCTGACGCAGGAGCTGTTGCCGGCTCTCGCCAAGAGTGGCGTGCGAATTTTGCGTTGGGTCAAATTGGGCAAGAAGGCTCGGGAAGCATTGACCACCGATTTCAATAATCGAATCTTTCCGATTCTCACACCGCTTGCAGTCGACCCTTCACACCCGTTCCCGTACATCTCGAACCTTGCGCTCAACTTGGCAGTCACCGTGCGCGACACCGAAACCGGTGAGGAACGCTTTGCACGTGTCAAGGTTCCGCGCAACTTTCCGCGGTTCATCGCAGTGCCCGACTCAGATGATTTCATTTTGTTGGAAGATCTCATCGAGGCACACCTTGGCCTTCTGTTTCCTGGTCGCGAAGTAGTCAGCGTTTCTCGCTTTCGTGTGACGCGAAATGCAGACCTATCGCTCGATGACGAAGACGCCGAAGATCTCCTGGCTGCCGTGGAGATGGAACTTCGCCGTCGTCGATTTGGTCGTGCAGTTCGCTTGGAAGTGCAGTCCAACATTGGCAAGGCCGACTTGGCCATGATGTGCGACGAACTCGAACTTGATCCTGTCGACGTGATTCGCCACGATCAGTTCGTTGAATTTTCGGCCCTCATGCAATTGGCAAATCTCGACCGACCACTGCTGCGTTTCAAGCCGTGGACTCCAGTCACTGCTGGTCGCCTTGCGGCAGCAGAAGAAGCAGGAAAATCAATGTTTGATGTCATTCGGTCTCGGCAGTTGCTAGTTCACCACCCGTATGAATCGTTTGCATCATCAACCGAAATGTTCGTTGAGCAGGCCGCTCGTGATCCCAAGGTGTTGTCCATCAAGATGACGCTGTATAGAACCTCTGGTGATAGTCAGATTGCCCGTCACCTGATTCGTGCAGCCGAAGCCGGCAAACAAGTGGCTGTTGTGTTGGAACTGAAGGCGCGCTTTGATGAGGCACGCAACGTGAGTTGGGCACGCGAACTGGAATTGGCCGGTGTCCACGTGAATTACGGTCTTGTCGGATTGAAGACCCATGCCAAGTGCATCTTGGTAGTGCGAGAGGAGGCTGGCGGAATCCGTCGGTATGTCCACCTGGCGACAGGAAACTACAACTCCGTGACGGCAAAGATGTACGAAGACATCGGTTTTTTTACGTGTGAAGAAGCCGTTGGTCGTGATGCCACACAGTTGTTCAACTACCTCACGGGGTATGGTCGAGAGCCGCAGTACGAGCAGATCTTGGTAGCGCCACACCAACTGAAGACCGAGATCATTCGGTTGATTGATCACGAAGCAACATTTGCTACCCAAGGTCGAATCACCTTGAAGCTCAACGCAGTGCAGGACCCCGATGTAATTGAGGCGCTGTACGCCGCAAGTGCTGCTGGTGTGCGAATCGATCTCATAGTTCGCGGCATCTGTTGTGTGCGTGCTGGTGTACCGGGAATCTCCGACAACATCACCGTGCGGTCCATCTTGGGTCGTTATCTCGAGCATTCACGCATTTATCGATTCGATCACGGTCACGACGGGAATGAGCCGTTGCATCTCATCGGCTCCGCTGACCTCATGATTCGCAACTTGGCGGGTCGGGTAGAGACATTGGTTCGATTGACCCATCCGAAACACCGTGCATGGCTTGATACGGCATTGAATTTCTTGATGGATGACGCCAATGTGCATTATCGCCTCGGGGCGGATAATCGCTGGACCCAGCACGGCGACCACCACACGCCCAAGGATGCCCAGCGTCAACTTTTTGAGTGGGTTGTTGCAACGCAGTCGCGTTAAGGCTGTTTACGCAGTATTCAGCCAATATCCAGCACTCGTTCACGTTTTTACAGAAACACTCCCGGGCGGCGGCGTAGCGTGCCTACCGTAGAGACCATGGAAGAGACCCGAAAGTCGTACCACTCCGAGCTTGACGAGTTACGTGCAATGGTGGTGCGACTTGGTGCTTCGGTGATCGAAGCAGTCCCGCGCGCAACGAACGTACTGCTGAGTGGTGACCTTGAAGGCGCCGATTATCTGGTGCAGTCAGATGACGAGATCGATGCCCGCGCCCACGATATTGAGATTAAGACGTTCGAAATTCTTGCCCTGCAAGCGCCGGTGGCGGGCGAACTGCGTCAGTTGGTTTCGATTTTGAAGATTACGAGCGATTTGGAACGATCCGCAGATCTTGCCGTGAATATCTGCAAGGCAGCTCGCCGAATTTATGGCAAAGAAATCGACCCCGTTTTGCGAGGTTTAATTTCCAAGATGAGCGAACAAGCCGAACAGCTGTATCAGTCGGCCATCAACTCATTCGCCGAGAATGATGCTGCAACTGCTGCGGCAATCGAAGACATGGACTCATTCCTGGACGCCTTGCACCGTCAGTTCATTCAGGCCATTTTTGAAACACATGCTCGCGAGCGAATGGATCTTCAACTTGCAGTGCAACTGGCCATCGTTGCTCGTTTCTATGAACGAATCGGTGACCATGCAGTAAACGTCGGCGAGCGTGTGCAGTTTGCACTCACGGGTTGGAAGCCCGAGTTGCGCGCCATTCAACGCCAGCGTGAGCGTGACGCCACGGGCGAGTTTCCCATCACGCAGGGATAACTACGAAGTTTGCGATGACGTACACACTCGCCATCGTCACGTTCCTTGTCGGTGCGGCACTTGGTCTTTCGGTGACGAAGCGTCGAGTTCAGTCGACCACCTTGACCACGACTTTGGAACCATTGCCAAGTGCTACTCAGGCGATAAGGGAGTCCGTTGCACCTGCGGCGCCGGTAGAGGAGATTCTGACCACCGCGCTGGATGCACTACCTAGCGGTGTGGTGATAGCCGATGCTGACGCAAACATTTTGTTTAAAAATGCTGCGGCCAAAGCCATCAGTGGTGTGCGTCATATTGACGTGCTTGTCGACGAGGCCGTCGTTGCGCTGGTGAAAGGGTCGGGAAGTGGAGAAAGCCAACATCGTCGGTTTGACACGGCCGGCACTCCATCGCGCGCTTTTGACATCCGCACACAGCGACTGTCGGATAACCGCATCGTTGCCACCGTCGAGGATGTAACCGAACAAGCACGAGTCGACACCGTGCGCACCGACTTTGTCGCCAATCTGAGCCACGAACTCAAGACACCAATTGGTGGTATCGCCGCACTAGCCGACACCATGATTGGCGAAACCGATCCACAAGTGATAGAGCGTCTTACTTCGCGCATCGTGGACGAGTCGTACCGACTTTCACGCATCGTGGACGACCTCCTTGACTTGTCTCGAATCGAGTTCGGTGGAGCCGACGACTGGGAGCCAGTCCTCATTACGGATGTAGTGAATGAGGTGGTCGCGCGTGTGCAACATGAAGCGATGCGAGCCGGCTTGACGATTGAGACAAAGAACGTTAATGATGTGTACGTCCTTGGTGACCGTATGCAGTTGGTCTCGGCTTTGGAGAATCTGGTATCCAATGCCGTCAAATACAGCGGTGACGGCAAAAAGGTACTGGTTGATGTGCAGGCAACGGCAGAAATGGTGAGTATTGCCGTAGTAGATCAAGGCATTGGAATTGGCGCCAAAGATCACCAGCGAATCTTCGAACGGTTCTATCGAGTGGATCGTGCTCGATCTCGCAGCACTGGTGGATCCGGGCTCGGCCTCTCCATCGTGCGTCACGTTGCTTCCAATCATGGCGGCAATGTCTCGGTGGTTTCGGAGGAAGGTCGTGGGTCGACATTCACCATGCTGTTGCCGCGTGCCACCAGTTCGGCGCCAACAGTCGGCGAACATTCCAAAGAGACTGACCAAAGGAGTTTTGCCTCATGAGCACAAGCACCCAACAGACCGTCATGGTTGTGGAAGACGAGGAGGCCTTCATCGACGCCCTCGTCGTAGGGCTGCGACGTGAAGGTTTCGCCGTGGAGGTTGCACGCGACGGCGCAGAGGCAATCTCCAACTTTGATCGCATCAGTCCTGACATCGTGTTGTTGGATGTCATGCTGCCGAAAGTTTCAGGCACAGACGTGTGTCGAGAAATTCGAAAGAAGAGTCAGGTGCCCATCATCATGGTCTCGGCAAAGGGAACAGAAATAGATACCGTCGTCGGGCTCGAAGTGGGCGCCGACGATTACATTGTGAAGCCGTATCGAATTCGCGAGTTGGTCGCGCGGGTGCGTGCTGCACTTCGACGAAGTGCCACAACCGACGGGGCGAACTTTGACTCTGGCTCGGCAGTCAGTGTTGGCGATGTAAGCATCAATCCCGAACAACATGTGGTGGTCGTACGAGGTCAATTGACCAAACTTCCGCTCAAAGAGTTTGAACTCCTGTACGTGCTGATGGCCAACGCCGGCCGCGTGATGACACGCGACACTCTCATCGATCGTGTGTGGGGGAGTGATTACTACGGAGACACAAAAACGCTCGATGTGCACATCAAACGCCTGCGCTCAAAGATTGAGTCTGCACCGAGTACGCCTACGGCGATCCTCACCATTCGTGGCTTGGGCTACAAGTATGAAAAGGTGAGTTAACTCACTTCGAGTCGTGCTAGCCACAGACCAGGGGCCACAAGCTCGGCTGGTGTCGGCAAGTTGCCGGGGGCTGCTAGCAGTTGGGCAATCCCGCCTTCGCCAGCCCGTTCAACCACCCCTGCGATGAACTGGTGGCCTGTTGCGACGCGTTCGGAAGTGAGGTCAAGACCAAGCAGTCGCTCAACGAAGATGCGGTCGCCTGACTGTGCCACACGTCGTCGGCGAACCGCCTCGGCGATGCGTGAGCCATCACCGAGAATGTTGGCCGCCACACGATCTACGCAGTGATCCGTGTAGCCGATTATTGCCGCAATTGCCGCGTCTAGTACTGGTGCGATTTTGTTTTGTGCAGCAGAGCGCTGAGCACCGAGCAGAACGGTGGGATCAGAAAGCAGCGAATCGAGGATCTTCATCGGGTCGCCCGAGGAGACGTCCAACTGGCCGATGCTCTCCGAGAGTGCACCGGGATTCGGTCGGAAGCCCGCCGCGAAGTTGATGATGAGTTGCCGAAGCGTGCTTCGCACATGTTCGATGCTGAAGATCGAGCTGCTGACGAGTTCATGGGTGAGCGCCCACACCAACATGTCGTCGCGCGGAATCGACCATTCGTCTGCAAAGCCATCCACATTTCCAATGACGAGCACCAAGCGGCCATGGGGCTCGCGTGGTAACGGCAAGTCGAATTGTCCGAAGGTGTTGACCGCCAGGCGCCCAACGAGAGTTCCTACCGACATTCCCAACATCGACGGAGCAATCATTTTGCTGATGTTCGCCAGCATCGATTGCATGGGGTCATCGCGCATCGCTTCCACTGCAGATTCGGTATC
The DNA here is from genome assembly GCA_041175765.1 of Actinomycetota bacterium. GTDB lineage: Bacteria > Actinomycetota > Acidimicrobiia > Acidimicrobiales > Ilumatobacteraceae > F1-60-MAGs027. Next base: position 12,861 of record JBEDEI010000091.1, read on the forward strand.
CGAGGCCTCTTCTCCGCCAGCGATGGCGCGTGCAAGTGCGTCAAAGTACGGCTTCCAAGCATCCAACGTGAGGGCAATCCAAGTGGCGCGGCCGACTACTTCGATGCCACTTGCGCCGTGCGAATCAATTCCGGTGACTGCCGACGTGTGCATTTGTACAACGCCGGCCAGTTGCTCCACAGCCATACGGCGCTGCGGATCCACATTGTGTTCGGCCACGCCTTGTGTGCCCGCCATGAGGGCCGTCTGTCGTGCGACATCCCATTGCAGAGGGCCTTGTGCAGACATCGCGCGCTGGAACTGCGCAAAGAGTGGATTGCTGAATGGATTCGGCACTTCGTCATCAGCCACGCGCTAGAGCCTATGACTGCGCACAAGTACGCTGAAGCTCAATGAATGCTGATCTTGTCGACATCAGCGAAACGCCGCTGGATGTCGGTGCGCTGTATGAGTGGGCGCTTTTGCCCTCGTGTGGTGCGGTTGTCGTGTTTTCGGGCACCGTCCGCGACCATGCCGACGATCGCAATGGTGTTACGTCGTTGACGTATGAGGCGTATCGCGATGTTGCACTGGCCAAGATGCAAGACGTGATCATTGAGGCTCGTCGCCAGTTTCCCAGCTTGGGCCGTGTGGCTTTGGTGCATCGCGTTGGCGAACTTGCTCTTACCGAATCAGCAGTCGTGGTTGTGGTGTCGGCACCCCATCGGCCCGAAGCATTCCAGGCTGCCCGTTACTGCATCGATGCACTGAAGCAGAGCGTGCCGATTTGGAAGAAGGAAGAGTGGTCAACCGGGAGCGACTGGGGGACGAATGCCGTTGCACCTGTGGCTGTCAATGCGGTACCGACTGATAGCAGTAAGGTTGCGCAATGATTGCTGCCACGTCGGTTGCGAG
>JBEDEI010000092.1:0-8323 GCA_041175765.1 Actinomycetota bacterium
TTGGACGACATCGACGAGGTGCTGGAAACCAACGCCGAAGATTTCGTGAAGAGCTACGTACAAAAAGGTGGGGAGTAGTAGCCGCACCCATGACAATGCCGCGCTTCACCACCAGCGACGACCCTGGCGCCAGTTTTTCCGAACTGCTCCGCAAAGTGGGCTTCGAACCGTTTCCCGTTGCAGGTCTCTCCAGCACGGACATGGCCGCACTCCCGCATGCCACCACCTGCCTGGCGCTCACCTTTAATGGAGGAGTGGTCATGGCTGGTGATCGTCGCGCCACGGCCGGCATGGCCATCAGCCATCGCACGATGGACAAAGTGGTGCAAGCCGACGACTTGAGCGGTGTGGCCATCGCCGGTACCGCCGGGCCAGCAATGGAAATGATCAAGTTGTTCCAGTTGCAACTGGAGTACTACGAAAAAGTCGAGGGCCAAGCTCTCTCCCTTGAGGGCAAAGCCAACCAGTTGTCCATGATGGTGCGCTCCAACTTGCCGGCAGCAATGCAAGGTTTGGTGGTCGTGCCGATCTTTGCCGGGTACGACCCGTTGGCCAAACGCGGACGCCTGTGGGACTACGACCCGACGGGTGGTCGATACGAAGAACGCGATTTTGTGGCAACGGGTTCTGGCTCACGCTTGGCAAGCACCGTGTTGCGAGTGGGCTGGCGACAGAACTTGTCGCGCGATGCTGCGGTTGACCTGGCGGCACGCGCATTGTGGGAAGCATCGGATGCCGATACGGCAACAGGTGGCCCCGATGTGTTGCGGGGCATCTACCCGATCGTTGCGTCGATTGACGCTGCTGGTTGGAATCGAGTCACCGACGAATCGCTGGCCACGACGTACGCAACGATCATGGCGGAGGTGCGCACCCGATGAGCATGCCGTTCTACGTCTCACCCGAACAAATGATGAAGGATCGGGCCGACTATGCGCGCAAAGGCATCGCCCGCGGTCGGGCTCTCGTGGCGATGCAAACACCCTCGGGCATCGTGATCGTGGCCGAGAATCCCTCCAGCACCTTGCGCAAGGTGAGTGAGATTTATGACCGCATCGCGTTTGCCGGTGTGGGGAAGTACAACGAATTCGACCAACTGCGCGTCGCCGGTGTTCGCGCCGCCGAATTGCGGGGCTACCAATACTCCCGCCACGACGTAGATGCCCGCAGTCTGGCCAATCAATATGCCCAAGTGTTGGGTGATGTGTTCTCCACGATGGGGCCAAAACCACTGGAAGTGGAACTTCTCGTCGCCGAGGTCGGTGATACACCCGCACAGGATCGCATCTTCCACATTTTGTACGACGGCACATTGCTCGATGAGCGGCGCTTCTGTGTGCTTGGCGGTGATGCCGAAGGCATTTCCCAGCGACTCAATGCGACCTATCGCGACGATCTGGCACTCAATGCGGCTATCGCCGCTGCCGTTGGTGCGCTGAGTGGTCCGGATCGCACCATTGCACCAGCTGACCTCGAAGTGGCCACGCTCGCTCGCAACGGTAAACGGCGCGCCTTCACGCGTGTGGCCGACGACGCAATTGCCAACGCGTTGCGCTGATGACTGGTTGACACCATCGTGAGCGAACTCTCGCGGCGCATCTACGGGATCGAAACCGAGTACGGCGTCACGTGCACCCTGCGCGGACAACGTCGTCTCAGCCCCGACGAGGTTGCGCGCTACCTGTTCCGCAAGGTGGTGTCGTGGGGTCGCTCGAGCAATGTGTTCTTGGAGAACGGTTCTCGTTTGTACCTCGACGTTGGTTCGCATCCGGAATACGCCACGGCCGAGTGTGATTCCATCCTGGAATGCGTCACCCACGACCGTGCAGGGGAGCGAATCCTCGAGTCGCTCGTGGTCGGCGCCGAACAGCGACTGCGCGACGAGGGAATCCGCGGAACCATCTATCTGTTCAAGAACAACACCGACTCGGCAGGCAACAGTTACGGCTGCCACGAGAACTACCTCACGACGCGCACCGACGACTTGTCGTACTACGCAGAAACCCTGATTCCGTTCTTCGTCTCACGTCAGATTTATGCCGGGGCAGGGCACATCCTGCAAACTGCGCGGGGCCCCGTATTTTCCATCTCGCAGCGCGCCGAGCACATTTGGGAAGGCGTCAGTAGCGCCACCACACGGAGTCGTCCCATCATCAACACCCGCGACGAACCGCATGCAGATTCGGAGCGCTTCCGCCGCTTGCACGTGATCGTGGGCGACTCGAACATGAGTGAGTACACCAACTTCGTAAAGGTGGGAGCAGCAGCATGCGTGCTGCGCATGATCGAAGACCCCGTCACCATGTTGCGCGATCTCACCCTGGAAAACCCCATTAGAGCGATTCGCGACATCAGCCACGACGTCACCTGCCGACGCAAGGTGCGCTTGGCCAGCGGTCGCGAACTCTCTGCGCTCGACATCCAACGCGAACTGCTGGATCGGGCTCTGCGGTACGCCGACCAACGGGGCTTCACCCCCGAAGAGCAGCGGGCCCTCGACATGTGGGAGCACTGCATCGTGGCGCTGGAGAACGACCCGATGAAACTCGATCGCGAAGTGGACTGGGTGATCAAATATCGGTTGATTGAGGAATTCCGCAGTAGACACCAAATTTTGCTCGATGATCCGCGAGTACAGATGCTGGATCTGCAATATCACGACATCGACCGCACGCGTGGAGTGTTCTTCAAGATGCAATCGCGCGGGCTCGTCGAGCGGCTCTGCGACGACGAGGTGATCGACCGCGCCAAAGATGTTGCGCCACAAACCACCCGCGCAAAGTTGCGCGGTGATTTCATTCGGCGGGCCAAGGAACGCAAGCGCGACTTCACCGTGGATTGGGTACACCTCAAACTCAACGATCAGGCACAACGTACGGTGCTGTGCAAAGATCCGTTCAAGAGTCAGGACGACAGGGTCGACAAACTCATCGCATCGTTGTAATCATCGCATCGTTGTATCGCATCGTTGTATCCGAAGTGTTGTTTGCACGCTGCAGTCGTTTGCTCGTTGCCAACAACTAGCGTGTAACGACGCATGGATACTCCGCCAGTCGACCCGCAGCGTCGCCTCGGCTGGCGTCAGATTCGCGAATGGGTTGTGGTCATCGGCACTGCCATGCTCATTGCCACCGTGTTGCGTACCTTCGTGGTGCAGCAGTTCTATATCGCCGGACCATCCATGGAGACCACCCTCTTTGGCGACGACCGGGTCCTTGTCAACAAGTTGTCCTACCGATTCAGCGATCCAACGCGTGGTGATGTCGTCGTATTCGACCGCGTTACCGGTGATGGCAACACCGTGCAACACGATGACCTCATCAAACGAATCATCGGACTTGCGGGCGAAGAAGTGGCCATTCGCTCCTGCGATGTGTTCATCAACGGCTCGAAACTCGACGAGCCTTGGCTTCCGGCGGCTATGCGCGACCAAACGCTGGCCGCAGCCGATCGGTGTGGAACACCCGAGGTATCACCGGTCGTTGTTGGTGAGGGTCAGGTATTCCTGATCGGCGACAACCGGCCAATGTCGTTCGATAGTCGCATGTTCGGGCCCGTCGATGTCGACCTCATCGTGGGTCGCGCCGTGGTGGTCATCTGGCCACCGGCCGACATGTCCCTGCTGTAGCAACTTCGCTAGCCCAGCGTCTCCACTTCGTTGCGCGCGACATCCACCATGCGATCCACCCAATCGCTGAACACTGCGTCCACACCCATTCGCAACACGGTGGCGAGTTGATGCTCGAACTGCACATCCCAGGCAAAGGCGAGCCGTTCGAAGCGGTGGGCAAGCGTGACCAAACCACCATTCCAATCACTGTGGTGCATGTTCACGCCGCAGACTCCGAGCTCGCCAAGTTGGGCGAAACGACGTTCGGGTCCGTGCTTCATGGTGGACAAGCGCGACGAATCCACCAACTGCACTTCGCGAAACTGCGGGGCAATCTCGGTGAGCACCCCGAAGTCTTCGCAACACAGATAGGTGCGCTGCACGAGATCGGCTGAAACATCGGCGATCGTTCGGTGTATCGCGGCATAGGCGCTGGCATCCTTCACATCCAGCGACAACGCCACACGATGTCCGTGCGCCAGTTCAGCTAGCTCCGCCAGCGTCGGTATGTGTTGGGGGAGAGCCGTCACATCCACTTCGCTGATCTGACGGCGCCGCCAACGCGGACCTGTCACACCGTCATGGTCGAGCACGGGTACACCGTCACGGGTGAGCCACACATCCGACTCAAGCCCAGTGGCGCCAAGTTTGATGGCCAGACGAAAGGCTGCCATCGTGTTTTCTTGCTCGTGTGCACGTGCACCTCGATGCGCAAAGAGCCATGGCTGTGCCAGGAGCGAGGGTAAGCGCTGTTGCACGGGGCAACACTACGAGGCAGGGAACTGCGTCTCGTAGGCTTGCTGCGTGTTCAATCTGTCGGGCAGCGAATTGGTGTTCATCGCCATCCTGGGGTTGATCGTGCTTGGCCCCGAAAAGCTCCCGGCAGCGATGCGTCGTGCCGGCAAGGTGTACCGCGAGATCCGCAGCATCACCGGCAACGTCCAACGCGAGGCCCAAAAATTGATGGAAGAGCCGATGCGCGAGGTACGCAAAATGGTGGAGGAGCCCGCCAACGAACTTCGCAAGGCACAAACCGATACGAAGGACATCTTCGCAGGCAAGATGCCACATCTCCAGCCCCGCCCCACCCCCGTGACGCCAGCAAGTGACGACACCAGCGCCGCGCAGTCTGCCAAGGAAAGCACCCCTGACGACTCGCCCAGCACTTCGGGAGACTGACATGGTGGGTTCCCGCCGCGCCGCCAACGACATGACGCTCATGCAGCACTTGGCGGAGTTGCGCACCCGCGTGGTCATCAGCATCCTGGCGGTGAGCGTTGGCGCAATCGGATTGCTCCTGGCCTATGAACCCGTGTTGCGATTCCTCACTTCGCCGTATCGCAATTTGTGCAGCAGCAACACCTCGCTGCAGTGCGATGGCTCGCTCTATGCGCTCGGGCCAATCGATGGATTCTCGGCACGCATGCGCATTGCGCTTTGGGGTGGGGTAGTGATCGCACTCCCCGTGGTGTTGTGGAACATCTGGCGCTTCATCGTTCCGGCACTCACGAAGCGCGAAAAGCGCTACTCATATTTCTTCATCGTGTCATCGGTCGTGCTGTTTTCCCTCGGCGCATTCCTGGCGTACTGGACGCTGGGTCGGGCACTCGAGTTTTTGATTGGGTGGTCGGGAGCCGACGTCACACAGAACTACCAAATCAACAAGTACGTGAACCTCGTCGTACTCATGATGCTGTCATTCGGCGTGGGATTTTTGTCGCCAGTCTTGCTCGTGTTCTTGCAACTCGTGGAAGTCATTACGCCGCGCACCCTCATCACCCAATGGCGATCGGCAATCGTCATCATCTTCATCGTCGCCGCGGTGATTACCCCGAGTGGCGACCCTGTCACGCTCATGGTGCTCGGGGTTCCCCTCACCGTGCTGTACCTCATTGCTGTGGCTATTGGCGCAGTGCTCTTGTGGCGACGCCGCAAGACGGCTGTCGAGTGAGCCCCACCGACCGAAAGTCACGCCTGGCGCGCTACGAATTTGCGCCCGATCCATTTCAAGTTTCGGCATTCGACGCTCTCGACGCGGGCGAATCCGTTCTTGTTGCGGCACCAACGGGCTCTGGCAAAACCGTCATTGCAGAATACGGCCTGGCCATGGCGCTCGATGCCGGAAAACGGGGCTTCTACACCGCGCCGATCAAAGCATTGTCGAATCAGAAGTACCACGACTTGTGCGCGTTCCACGGCAATGACCGCGTCGGGCTGCTCACCGGGGACAATGCCATCAATGTGGATGCACCTTTGCTGGTGATGACCACTGAAGTGTTGCGCAACATGATCTATGCGCGTAGTAGTGCACTCGACACCCTCGGTGTGGTCGTGCTTGACGAAGTGCACTTCCTGCAGGATGAATATCGGGGCCCGGTGTGGGAAGAAGTCATCATCCATCTGGATCCAGAAGTGCGCCTTGTTGCGTTGTCGGCAACCGTCTCGAACGCCGATGAGATTGCCGACTGGCTCTCCACCGTGCGTGGTCCTACACGAGTGGTCGTGGAAGGACGCCGCCCCGTCGAATTGCGCAATATGTACGCCTATGGCGACAAGGTCAATGATCGAATCGTGCTGGCCGACACGCTCGTTGACGGAGCCCCGAACCAAAAAGTTCTGCGCGTCGAGTCGGGCGAGCAATCCAACCAGCGCCGACGGGGCGGCGGCAACCGGCAGCGCAACCGACTGTTTGCGCCGTCACGCATCGACATGGTGGATGTTCTGCGGGATGAGGAGCTGCTGCCTGCCATCTATTTCATCTTCAGTCGTAATCAATGCGACGAATCGGCGGCAGCCTGCTACAAGGCAGGGGTACGACTCACCAGCGAGGCTGAACGTGAAGAGATTCGCGGCATCGTCGACACCCGCATCACCGGGTTGAGCGACGACGATCTGGCTGCCTTGGGTTTCACGCAGTTCAGCGCACAAGTGGAGTCGGGCATCGCCGCACACCACGCCGGAATGGTGCCCACCTTCAAGGAAATCGTCGAGACACTGTTCATGCGCGGTTTGGTCAAGGTGGTGTTTGCCACCGAAACGCTGGCGGTGGGCATCAACATGCCGGCACGAGCAGTGGTCATCGACAAAATGTCGAAGTTCACGGGCGAGCACCACCAATTACTGAAAGCGTCGGAGTACACCCAACTCACCGGTCGCGCCGGACGTCGGGGCATCGATGTGCTCGGACACGCAATCGTGGTCTGGAATCATTTCGTGTCGTTCGAACAAGTTGCAGCCGTAGCGCTGAGCCGCACGTTCCGCCTGAGTTCTGCCTTCCGCACCACGTACAACATGGCAGTCAACCTGGTGCGCACACACTCGCCCGAAGAGACGCATCATCTCCTCAACTTGTCGTTGGCGCAATACCAGGCCAACAAAGGCGTGGTCGAAGTACAGGCCCGCATCGCCAAGCGCAACAAGGAAGCGTTGCGATTGCGAGCCCAAGCACACAGCGAATTCGGCGACATCGATGAGTTCCGACGATTGTTCACCCGCGACTCGGGCGAACGCGACCGCACGGAAATCGAGATGAGCCTGATGGGCCTGCGCGCTGGTGACGTCGCGTACTTCGACGATGCCCTCGGCGTGGTGTTGAGCACATCGGTGCGCGCCAAAGGTGTGAAAGTAAAGGTGCTGTTTGCCAATCGCTCACTGCGCGCCCTCACCGCCGACGAACTCGTGCGTCCCGCACGCACGATGACCCGACTCTCCACGGAGGGAATCGTGGATCAAAGCGACCCGCGAGCGTTGCGTGACGTTGCCCATCGCTTGTCGAGATTGAAAATCGAAAAACCCACGGCCACTGCAACCACCTCGGCCCGCAACGCACACCCGTGCGCACAGGATCCCGACTTGAAGTTCAAGTTGAATGCCGCGAAGTCTGCCGATCGCATCACCCGCGAAGTGGAGCAGTTGGTCGCACGTGCCGACAAGGCATCCGAAGTGGTCAGTCGCCGCTTCGACGATGTCGTGGCACTTCTGGCGCGCTGGGAGTACGTGAACGATTGGGAATTGACCGACCGCGGTCGACTGTTGTCACGGGTGTTCCATGAGTCGGATCTGCTCGTGGCAGAAACCATCGCCACCAAACTGCTCGACGGCCTCGACCCCACCTCGCTGGCTGCATTGTGTTCGTGTTTCGTGTACGAATACCGCAGCCCAGACCCGGCACCGGACCCGACGTTTCCGTCCAATCAACTGAAGTCGCGTTTTCGCCAAATCGAATCCCTCAGCAAACGCCTGCAGCGCGAGGAGTCTGCCGCCGGGCTCACCCCACATCGGGCCCCGGATGCGGGCTACATCGACACCGTGACCAGATGGGCAAGCGGTGGGGAACTCACCGACCTCTTGGACGAAGACACCACACCTGGCGACTTCGTGCGCACCATGAAGCAACTCATCGATCTGCTGCGCCAAGTCAGCCAGCATGCACCCGATGACATCACCCGCAGCGTGGCCAGCGAAGCGGTACAGCGAGTGTTGCGTGGTGTGGTGCTGAGTGCAAGCACGATGCCCATCGGGGGAGCATCATGACGATCGAAAAGGGTATGCCGTGGGGCATCGTGCAACCCGCACCGCACGATGTGGTGATCGCCAGCGACGAGGCAAGCGCGGCGCAAGCATTTCGCAACGGGGCACGATATGTCGCATTGCAATCGGGGGATTTGCTGCGTGCACTCGGAAAAGGAGATGGAATTGGCGCGGCAACACTCG
>JBEDEI010000093.1:0-4571 GCA_041175765.1 Actinomycetota bacterium
CTTCAACACCGCCTTTGGCACGAATGGCAATCGCCAAATCACGCAGGTCGGCTGGTGTCAATCCATCGATTCGATGAACGAGTGCGCCGTCGGTTGCAGCGGCGGCCAGTTCCCCCGCCTGCAACATCAGTTGTGCGCTACGCAATCGCTTGACTTCGTCATTCAGCGACTTGATGTGGTCCATTGCGCGCTGGGCTGCAAGCACTACTTCATCTGGCTTGGTGTTCAACACATCTGCAGCAGCACTCAACGTGTCGACTACATCCAGCATGTAGCGAACCGCATTCTCGCCGGTGACCGCTTCGATACGTCGCAGGTTGGACCCAATCGAACTCTCGCCGATGATCTTGATTGGGCCGATATCCCCCGTTGCCGATACGTGCGTACCGCCACATAGTTCGAGCGAGGTACCTGCCTCGAGCACGCGCACGGTGTCGCCGTATTTGTCGCCGAAGAAGGCGATGGCACCCTTTTCGGTGGCGGCTTGCTTGGACATCTCCGTGGCGGTGACCTGGCTGTTACGCAACACTTCGGTGTTGGCCATCTGTTCGATGCGACGAATTTCTGCTGAGGTAACTGCTTCGTAATGGCTGAAGTCGAAACGCAAACGATCCGGTGCCACAAGCGAACCTGCTTGCTTCACGTGTTCACCGAGCACCTCGCGCAACGCCCAGTGCAAGACGTGCGTTGCCGTGTGATTGCGCCGGGTGGCCGCCCGTGCAACCGAGTCGATTGCCGCATGCACACCGGCCCCGACGGTGAACGTGCCCCGCGTGATGCGCACCAGATGACGGCGCAAACCAGGCGCGGCAAACGTGGTGTCGATGACCTGAGCCGTAGCAGTTTCCGATGTGATCGTGCCGGTATCGCCCACCTGGCCACCGCTTTCGGCATAGAACGGCGATACGTCGAGGAAGAGTTCGTGGACGGCCGATCCGTCCTCGTGGTCGAACGGCCCGAGTAACGCCACCACGTTGGCTGATGCCGCCTCACGTTCGTAACCGACGAACGACGTTGCGCCATGCTGGTCAACGAGCGACTTGTACACGGCAACACGCTGCGGGTCGCTTGCTTCGTTCTTGCGGGCACTCTTGGCGCGCTCGCGTTGCTGCGTCATCTCGGTGGTGAAGCCTTCCGTGTCGACGGAAACACCGCGTTCGGAGGCAATCTCTTGGGTCAACTCCAGCGGGAAGCCGTAGGTGTCGTGCAACATGAACGCAGCCGGTCCGGAGATCGCTCGCTGCTTGGCGCCAATCTCGTCTTCCAAAATGGTGAGGCCGGTGCGCAGCGTGGAGCGGAACTTCTCCTCTTCGCGAGTGATGACCCCGAGAATGAAGTCGCTATTCGTGGCCAATTCCGGGTAGGCGCCCTTCATGATGCCAAGCGAGGTTTCCACCAGCGAAGGCATGACGAGTTTTTCGCAGCCCAGGAGGTACGCGTGTCGTACAGCACGGCGAATGATGCGACGAAGGACGTATCCGCGGCCTTCATTCGATGGAAACACTCCATCGTTGATCATCATCATCGACGATCGTGCATGTTCGGCAAGGACGCGCAAACTGAAACTTGGCCGATGGTCGTAATCCCCCACGCGGTATTCGGCACCGCTCAAACGCCGACCGGTGTCGATGAGTGGGGCGAGCAAATCGGTCTCCCACACGGAGTCCACTCCCTGCACGAGGGTGAGGATGCGCTCGAAACCTGCGCCAGTATCGATCGACGGGCGCGGCAAGCGTGTACGTGTGCCGTCCTTGGCTTGGTTGTACTGCATGAACACCAAGTTCCAGAACTCAAGAAAGCGATCACCGGCTGGGTCGCCGAGCGGACCACCATCGGGCCCGAAGGCGCTACCACGGTCGATGTGAATCTCCGAACACGGACCGCACGGCCCGACATCGCCCATCTGCCAGAAATTGTCCTTGTCGCCGAGTCGCTGAATTCGCGCCATCGGCACGCCGACTACTTCGTGCCAGATTTGTTCTGCTTCGTCGTCGCTTTCGTGCACGGTGATCCACAACCGGTCGCCGTCGAATCCGAATACTTCCGTGGCGAGTTCCCAACCCCACGGAATGGCCTTTTCTTTGAAGTAGTCACCGAAACTGAAGTTGCCCAACATCTCGAAAAACACGAGGTGGCGCTTCGTGCGACCGACGTCGTCGAGATCGTTGTGCTTGCCGCCTGCGCGCACACACTTCTGCACACTCACGGCACGGTCGTACGGCGCCGTCTCTTCGCCGACGAAGTACGGCTTGAAGGGCACCATGCCGGCGACCGTGAACATGAGGCTGGGATCGAACGGAATCACGCTGGCCGACGGCACCACCGTGTGCGCACGGTCGGCGAAGAAACCGACGAATGCCTTGCGGAGATCGTCTGCCGTTCGAATGTCGGCGCGGGCCATTGGTGTTACTCGAAGAGGTCGTTGCTCGTCGAGTCGCGTTTGCCGCTCGCCGTGCCACTGACCGTGTCGGAAACCTTGTCTTTCACGGTGATGACGCGGTCAACGAGGGAGTCGATGAATTGGTCTACGGACTCCTTCGTGGCCAATTGGTCGGCCTGGCGCCGCAACCAGCCGTAACCAAAGAGCGCTGCGAGACCACCGAGCACGAACCAGAAGAGTCGACGAAACATGAGTATCTCAATCGTACCGTCGGGGCGCAATTACCGAGGCGTGTGGCGAGTTGCCGTCGCGCAAATGTTCGGGAACTTCGATGGATGCGCCACCGAGGAGTGCATCCTGCGCAGCACCAATTGCATCCACGACCGCTCGGCTCTTTGGTGCCTGCGCGAGATACATCACCGCATGAGCCAAGTTGTACCGCGCTTCGGGCAGACCCACATGCTCCACGGCGCCGGCCGCCGCGATGGCAACGGTAAGTGCATTGCTGTCGGCCATGCCCACGTCTTCACTCGCAAACACAATGAGTCGTCGGGCGATGAATCGTGGATCGTCCCCCGCCTCGATCATGCGCGCCAGCCAGAACAATGCCGACTTTTCATCCGCCGCGCGCATGCTCTTGATGAGTGCAGATACAACGTCGTAGTGGTCGTCACGCCCGTACCGCAGTGCGCTCGTCGAGAGCGCTGCTTCGGCGTGCACGAGGAGCACCTGCTTGTCGCGAGCCAACGCAATCGCCACTTCGAGCGAGGTCAGTGCCTGTCGCCCGTCACCACCACAGCGCTGCACGATGAGATCGCACGCATCACCAGACAGTTGCACCGCCTCGGATGCAGCCGCGCGCTGCAACAGCGAAGTGATGTGAACGTTCGCGAGCGCCTCGAGTCGCAGCAATGTGGAGCGACTTCGCAGCGGCGCGTTGACTTCAAAGAACGGATTCTCCGTCGTGGCCCCGATGAGTGTGATTAAACCCGCTTCCACTGCCGGCAGGAGCGAATCCTGCTGGGCGGCATTGAAGCGGTGAATCTCGTCGACGAACACGATGGTGCGTCGGTTGTGTTCACCGAGCCGCGCCTTTGCTGCTTCGATTACTTCGCGTACGTCCTTTACGCCTGCCGTCACCGCCGACAAGCGCACGAATTCCCGCTGTGTCACCCCGGCAATGACTTCCGCAATCGTGGTCTTGCCCGTTCCCGGCGGCCCCCACAGGATGATGGAACTCAGGCGATCCGATTCGATCAGACGACGCAGGGGTCCGTCTGCGCCGAGGAGGTGATCTTGTCCGACGATGTCGTCAAGCGAACGCGGTCGCATGCGTGCCGCCAACGGTGCCTGCTCGCGCAGCACCCGTAGTGCGGCTTGCGCAAAGAGGTCTTCGGATTCGCCGTTCACGGTGCGATGCTCACGATAGGTGGCGCACTGGCGCGTCCCGCGCTTAGTTGGCCGGTTTGGGAAGCGAACGCAAACCCAGTTCACCCAACTGTGTCGCCTCGACCGGGCCTGGGGCACCCGTCATTGGGTCAAGCCCCGATTGTGTCTTGGGGAACGCAATCACTTCGCGAATGTTTTCTTCGCCGGCCAGGATGGCAACGAGTCGATCGATCCCGAAGGCGAATCCGCCATGCGGTGGTGCGCCGTACTTGAAAGGCTGCAAGAAAAAGCCGAACTTGCGGTCGGCGGTCTCGTCATCGATGCCCAACAGTTGGAACACCCGACGCTGCAATTCGGGTTCATGAATTCGAATCGAACCTGAACCAAGTTCCCACCCGTTCAACACCAAGTCGTAGGCCAACGCTCGCACATTGAGCGGATCGGTTTCCATTTTCGCCAAGTCGTCGGGGTGAGGGTGACAGAACGGATGATGACCGGGCTGCGGTTTTTTGGTCGTGGGATTGACTCCGACGAACAACGGGAAGTCCACCACCCATACGTATCGATACGGGCCTTCGTGCACGGGCGGTCGTGCGATGTCATTGCGCAATTGACCGAGCACTCCGCATGTCGTGCTCCATTCATCTGCCACGAGCAGCAAGAGGTCGCCAGCGGCGGCAGAGAGTGCTGCGACAAGTGCGGCTTTTTCTGCATCGGTCAAGAACTTGGCCACCGGCGACTCCAGCGTGTTGCCGTCACCGACTTTCATCCACACCAAACCCTTGGCGCCCAACTGCTTGGC
>JBEDEI010000094.1:0-8711 GCA_041175765.1 Actinomycetota bacterium
CGCGGTTTGGTGCCATGTGGGCAACAGTGCAGGCAGTGACTCGCGATTCACTCTCTGCATTGCTGGGGCGTCCGGCGACAAGTGCAGACATGGAGGCGGTGAACTGGGCACAGGCAGAATATGCGGCGAAGTCATCGGCAGTCGACTATGCAAAGTCGCTTGCGGCAGCGGCAATGTTCCGCCGAGCCCTCGACCAATGGTGGCACGATGGCTTTGATCTGTTGCTGACTCCGACGCTGTCGCGCATTCCCTTCCCCATCGGATCGTTCGTCAACGATCCGAATGATCCACTCAAGCCATCTCGACTGGCCAGCGAATGGGTGCGCTTCACTGCCCAATTCAACATGTCGGGGCAACCTGCCATCAGCCTGCCCCTTGCGCGCACCGCCAGTGGCTTGCCAATCGGCGTACAACTGGTGGCCGCCTACGGCCGCGAAGATCTGCTCATTCGGGTGGCAGCGCAACTCGAGGCTGCTGCCCCGTGGAACCATGCACGAGCCGCCGCCTTCAGTAAATAGTTTTTCGTACTCGTTGCGTCGCGGTATCTACAACTAACCTGTCGATATGCGCGTACGAGTCGATGCTGATGCCTGCCAAGGTCAACAGATGTGTTCAATCGCCGCCCCCGAGGTGTTCGGTAGCGACGAACTCGGCCACGCCACCGTCCTCATCCCGGGTGACCTACCTGCCGAGTTGCATGGCAAGGTACGTCGCGCGCAGGCCAACTGTCCCGAAGACGCAGTCATCATTGAGGAGTAAGCCATGACCACCATGGAAGAAAACGCCGGTCCAGTCGTTGACCCAACTGTTGACTTCAACATCTTTGACCCGGAGTTCGTTCGCGATCCGTACCCGACCATGAATGAAATCCGCGAATCACAGTGTCCGATCGCCCACAGTAATCGCTGGGGTGGTTCGTGGTTTCCCACGCGTTACGAAGACGTGGTGTCAATCGCGCAAGAACACGACATCTTTACTTCTCGCGACATCGTCGTGGTGCCACGCTCCACGACACAAGCCGAAGGCCCGTATGCCGGTGTCGCTGCCCCGCCGATTACGAGCGACCCGCCCGACCACCACTGGCACCGACGACTCATCCTTCCGGTGTTTGCGCCGCAGGCAGTAGCCAAGTACGAGCAAGGCACTCGTGATTTGTGCAACCGCCTGATTGACGGTTTCATCGACAAAGGCGAAGCCGACGCCGGCACGGATTACGCCCAACAGATTCCGGTGCGTGTGATTGCCACTTTGCTCGGAGTACCAACCGACATGTCCGATGAATTCACCAGTTGGGTGCGCGGCGTGCTCGAGATCGGACTCACCGACCCGAAGGTACGACTCGAAAGTCGCATGAAGATTCTGCAGTTCTTCCAAACACAACTGGCAGACCGCCGCAAGAACCCACGCGAACATGACCTCATCACCGACCTCTTGAACTCGGGCGACAAATACCCCGTGACCGACCAGTACGTCTTGGGTGTGTGCAACCTGATGCTCGTAGCGGGCATCGACACCACTTGGAGCGCGATCGGCTCGTCACTCTGGCACCTCGCCCAGCACCCGGAGCACCGCCGGCAGCTGCGCGACAACCCCGACTTGTGGCCAACGGCCATCGAGGAGCTCTTGCGGGCCTATTCCCCCGTCACCATGGCCCGCATCGTGGACCGTGATACCGAGTTCCAAGGCTGCCCAATGAAGGCTGGGGACCGTATTTTGATGTCGTTCCCCGCCGCCAACCGCGACCCTCGTCAATTCGAGAACCCCGACGAGGTCATCTTTGACCGTGAGCACAACCGCCACGTGGCCTTCGGCTCGGGAATCCACCGCTGTGCGGGTTCCAACCTGGCTCGACTCGAGTTGCGTGTGGCACTGCAGGTGTGGCTGGAGCGCATTCCTGAGTACTCGCTGGTCGACCCGTCGGCGGTCACGTGGGCTGGCGGTCAGGTGCACGGGCCGCGTATCTGCCGCGTGCGCTTCTAGGCATCACCCAGCCATCCACCACCTGTGTAATAGGGTGATGACCTATGAAGAAAAACGAACTAATCAACGCAGTAGCAATCCACGCAGACGTCGAGAGGAAAGTGGCGAAAGCCGTCATCGAGGGAACTGTCGATGTCATCCTGGCCAATGTGGCCAAGGGTGAGATCGTCAATATCTCGGGCTTCGCTAAGTTCTTCAAGAAGAAGCGCCCAGCACGTATCGGTCGCAACCCAGCAACGGGTGAGCAGATCCAGATCAAGGCAAAAACAGTTGCCAAGATCACCGCGCTGAAGGGCTTCAAGGACGTCGCGCTTGGTGCAACTGCTGCCCCAAAACTCAACACAGCGCGCAAGGCTCCGGCCCCAGCGAAGAAGCCCGCAAAGAAGAAGCGCTAAACCGCTCTTTCTTCGTCGCCGGCGGCGACGCTCACGAGTAATCGTGGTGCGCCGCCGGCGCGAGGGTACTTCTCGTGGCCCTCGCATCGCTCACTGAGTGGAGTATCGACTCCTCAGTTCGCTACCTGAATCACGGTTCCTTTGGTGCTGTCCCCCGTGTAGTCGTTGCTGCCCAACTGGCGATTCGCGAACAGATGGAGCACAACCCCAATCTCTTTTTTCGTACGCAACTTCCCACCATGTTGCGCGACGCGCGCGCTCGATGCGCGAATGAACTTGGCACGCAAGAAACTCGTCTCGCTTTCGTGCCCAATGCATCCCAAGGGGTAATTGCAGCCGCAGCTGCAGTCGTGCGCAGTGGCAGCACGATTGCCACGATGTCCACCAACTACGGCGGTGTCATTCTGGGATTGCGTGCCCTTGCCCAACGCACCGGCGCAACATTGCGCGAATTGCCAGCCGCACCACCAGCGCACGCCACCATCGCCACGTGCGTGAGCGAAGTTGTCGATCAAGTCGGCAATGCGGATGTTTTGGTGCTTGATCACATTGTGGCCACGAGTGCCCAACTGAACCCGATCGAAGCAATTGCGCGCGAAGTGCGGCGCTTGCGACCAGATTGTTTCATCGTGGTGGATGCCGCACATGCCGTCGGGCAAGTCTCACCAGCGATTCCGCACGGCATTGATGCGTGGGTGAGCAACTTTCACAAATGGGTGGCCGCTCCCCGACCATCGGCTGCCCTCGTTGCAGTATCTGATCGCGCGGCTCACGAACTCGCACCGTTGGCAGGCAGTTGGAATACCGAACGTGGCTTTCCACTTTCTTTCGACAGCCAGGGCACTGCCGACCTCTCGGCGTATCTGGCGACACCGGCAGCTTTTGATTTTTTGGCGCAGTGGAAGTGGAGCGATCGCGATGCACACTGCCGACATGTGGTGAATGCGGCTGCCGACATGCTCGCCGATGCATGGGGCGTGGCATCGCCCACACACCCCGAGCTGCGCGCACCGAACATGCGCATCGTGCCGCTACCGGGTCAATTGCGTCTGACTACTGAGCAAGAGGATGCCCTGATTCGCATGACACGCGAGAAGTTGCAGGCAGAGATTGCCATCACGAGCCCCGGTGGAGTCACAGGTGTGCGGTTGTCGGCGTTTCTCTACAACGACGTGGCCGATTACGAATGCCTGCGTGCATTGCCATCGCTCGTGCGATGAGTGGCACTCCCAACGGGATTTGAACCCGTGCCGCAGCCTTGAGAGGGCTGTGTCCTAGGCCGCTAGACGATGGGAGCCTGAACGGCTCATCACGCTATCGCTCACGTTGTTCGCGCTGTTGGGGAACGGTGTTGATGTTGTTGGGGAACGATGTCGATGTTGTTGGGGAGCAAGGAATCGAACCCTGAATAACAGATCCAGAATCTGCTGTGTTGCCAGTTACACCACTCCCCAGAGTGTTGCGTGGTTCATTGTAGCCAAGCCTCGAGTTGTCGGAACCCTGTGACACGCCCCACCATGATGCCCAGCGCTTCGCGCACGTTGCGCCCGAGTGCAGCGGTGCCACGAGTTACTCCCGTACGCGTGGCAGAAGCCTGTGCGTCAAACCCCACTTCTTCAGCCACGAGGCGTGCACGCAACACGTGGTACGGATCACTCACCACCACCACACTGCGCACATCGGCCATCGTGGTGTCGTCGCGCACCGCGGCAAGAGACTCAAACGTCGACTCCCCTTGCGGCTCGACCACGATGGCCGAGATGGGCACGCCTTTGCCCACTAGATACTCCCGGCTGGCTTCGGCTTCGGTAAATCGATCACCAAATTGTTTGCCACCAGTCACTACCACGCGCTGACTTACGTCGTTTTGCCATAACAACACGACGTGATCCAGTCGCGCCTGCAACTGTGGCGAGGGCCGACCGTCGTACTGTGCGGCCCCGAGCACCACGATTGCATCAACGCGCATGTTGGCGGTCGCGAATGCACTGTCACGCCCGGTCGCCCACACCTGCAACAGAGTGACTACGAAGTACGCGACGAGCGACAATGTCGCAGTAGCCAAAACCAGCAGCCCGCGACGCACAGCGTCAGCCGGCACGCAGCAGTGCCGCGTCGATGCGACGCAGCGATTCGTCACGACCCAAGATCTCAAGCGATTCAAACAATGGCGGCCCGACGCTGCGACCCGTAGCGGCCACCCGCAGCGGTGCTTGCAGCTTGCCGAGTTTTACGTCATTGGCAGCACCGATGGTTTCCACGACAGCCTTGAGTGCCTCGTGGTTCCAGTCGGCGGTGGTGAACTGCTCGCGCATCGCACGCAGCAGGGGGCGTGCCCACTCGGCAGCAAATGCTTTCTCGAATGCTGCAGCATCGATTGCAAGGTCGGCAACAAAGAGGAAGTCGACCATCGCGGGCACTTCCGACAACAACGCGACACGAGTTTGGATGTGTGGAGCAATTCGCAAAAAGATGCCGCGGTCGAATCGCTCGGCTGGCCATAGCGCCTTGTCCGACGTAAGCCATGGCTCGCATGCCGATACAAACTGCTCGAGCGTCATTTTGCGCAGATATTCGCCGTTGAATGCACTGAGTTTCTTGATGTCAAAGAACGCCGACGAGTGGTTCACCGATGACAACCTGAAATCTTTGGCAATAGTGGCAAAATCAACGATCTCGGTGTCGCCGGTCGGTGCCCAACCCAACGTCATGAGGTAGTTGACCATCGCTTCCGGAGTCACTCCTTCGTCGCGGTATTGCTCGAGCGCCACCTTGTCGCGGCGCTTCGACAACTTCTTTCGTTGTTCGTTCACCAATACCGGCACGTGCGCCCACACCGGTGCCGTATGCCCAAGTGCATCCCACAACATTTGCTGCTTGGGCGTATTCGGTAGGTGTTCCTCGGCACGTACCACGTGCGTGATGTTCATAGTGATGTCATCAACCACATTGGCGAGGATGAACACCGGCGTGCCGTTGCCACGCAGGAGCGCAAAATCTTCGATCGTTGCATTGTCGAACTCCACTCGCCCACGCACTTCGTCGTTCACCACCGTGGTGCCGGGTGGAACCCGAAAACGCAGTGCCCGACCCGGCCCAGCCGTCAGACCCCGGTCGCGCGAATAACCGTCGTAGCCAGGCTTGCCCGCAGCCTTTGCACGCTCCTGAATCTGTTCAGAGGTCAGGTCGCAGTAATAGGCATGACCGCTGGCAAACAGCGACTCAGCGGCTGCCACGTGTGCTGCGGCATAAGCCGATTGAAAATACGGGCCCTCGAAGTGCGGGTCGGAGCCGTCAATGCCGATCCAGGCGAGTGCATCAATGATGCCCTGCGTCCACTGCGGCTCGTTGCGCGACTCATCGGTGTCTTCGATGCGCAACACGAAGATGCCATTGCTTTGTAGCGCAAGAATCCAGTTGTAAAGAGCGGTACGCGCACCACCCACGTGGAAATAGCCCGTCGGTGACGGCGCAAAGCGATAGCGAGGAGTGCCAGACACCACACTTGATACTAAGCGCGATGGCGAGACTCATTGTGCGAGTAACTTTGTCGTATGTCGAAAACATCGCGTGCAGAACATGACGACCACCCAGACCATCGCGGTCTTGCTGGTGGCACGGCACGCGCCGGAATCTTCGGATTGAGTGACGGCCTCGTCACCAACGTGTCACTCATCATTGGTTTTGCTTCGAGTGGTGTCGGCAACGATGTGGTACGGCTTGCTGGCATTGCCTCGGCGGTTGCCGGTGCAGTGAGTATGGCTGCCGGTGAGTGGGTGTCGGTCAAAGCACAGAACGATCTCGTTGCACGTGAGATGGCACTGGAATTGCGCGAACTCAAACACAACACCTCAGCCGAAACATCCGAGCTGGCCGGGATGTACCGCTCACACGGCATGTCGCCAGCGCAAGCGGCGGCAAGTGCAGCCGAAGTGATGCAGAATCCGGAACGTGCCGTCATGGTGCACGCCCGCGAGGAATTCGGTCTTGATCCTTCGCACCTGCCGAACCCCGTGTCTGTGGCGGCAATGTCACTGCTGAGTTTTTTGGTGGGTGCGCTCCTGCCGGTGGTTCCCTGGATCGTGGCCACAGGTGATGCATTGCGCACCGTGTCGATAGTCATCGGCGTCATCACTGCGGCAATCACCGGAGCCATCATCGGCCAACAGTCGGAGCGACCACCACTCATCGGTGCGGCACGACAGGTGGGCATTCTTCTCGTTGCAGTCGCAGTCACCTATGGAATCGGCAGCCTCGTTGGGGTCAACATCGCATGAGCGAGCAGCACAGCACACAACCCAATGTGCTCGGCGACCCCCTTCAGCCCTGCAGTTTTGATCCGGTCACGGGTTGGTATCGCAACGGGTGTTGCGAAACGGGTGGAGACGACACCGGTGTGCACACCGTGTGCGCCATCATGACCGAGGAGTTTCTCGAATTCTCCAAAGCCGCCGGCAACGATCTGTCCACCCCGATGCCGCAGTACGGGTTTGCCGGGCTCAAGGCGGGCGATCAGTGGTGTTTGTGTGCCGGCCGTTGGCAGGAAGCCTTCGAAGCCGGCAAAGCACCGAAGGTGCGTTTGCGCTCCACGCACGCACTCACCCTGGAGTTCGTGCAGCTCGCCGATCTACAGAAGTTTGCCGTCGACTGACGCACCGACCAGTGCGCGCCACGAATTGGGCATCGACTTTCTAATCATCTCCGGCGTCATGATGATGGTGGACTGTGGCACCATGTCGACGATTGCGCGGGCCTCCACATAGTGGTGCACCACATTCGCCACCCCGGCAAACAACCGTGCACGAATCGCCACGAGGTCTGCTGGCGGTTGTGCCAAGAAGTAACCCCAAATGGTGAATGCGATGTCGAGATCATGGATGACTGGCGCACGACCAAAGTGCGATGCACGACGTAAGGCAATTCCGATACAACCTTGAATTGCGTCGTCGACACTCTCACCAGCGGTCACATGAATACGCGGGCGCATGCGCTCGGCAAGCGACAACACGTACCCCTGGTCGGGCCCTGGATGACCGAGGCGCTGCGCTCTGGGTTGACGGCCGGTGAGCGAAGCCTTGCGCGTGTTGGTCCACGCGGCGGGGACGAAGTCGGGCGAGGTGTATGCGCGGGGCTGATCAAGCGGATTGGTAGGAGTGTGTTTTGGTGCAGCCACGGCGAACGACGCTACTCAACTTGCAGCGCCAGAGAGCAACAACACCAATGAACGGGGGTCACTCGCCCATGCATCGGCGCCGTGCTGACGTGCACTGGCCAGCGATCCCACCGCGGCGCCACCAAGATAAATCGTGACACCGTCGTTGATGTGGGCCCGCACTGCCGCAACGACTTCTTGTGCTGCTGGTAGTGATTGGGTGAGCGTTACACCAACGCAGACCGCGCGCAGTTGATCGGCACTTTTCACCGCTGCAGCAAACGACGTTGCCGGATTGTCGGGGCCAATGTCGGACACATTCCACCCTCGACTGCGCAACAAGTCGGCCACCATGGTGAGTGACAGACCGTGTCGTTCACCACTCGGGCCACCAATCACGATGGTGCCGCGTGATGGTCCGCGGTGCGCGAAGCGCGCGCTGACCCGGGCAAAGAGTCGGGCCACGATGGTGCTGGCCCGGTGTTCTTCGTGAATCTCCAACTTGCCGTCTGCCCAGCGCGCACCGATGGCCACGAGTGCCGGTGACACCACATCGAGATACAACGAAAACAAATCGTGACCACTCGTCAACGCATCGTTCAGCAATCGTTCGGCACCTGATTCATCCCCGGCCAGGAGGCATGCTTCGAATCGGGTCGACCAGTCGGCTGCCGAGCGATTGCCGCGCCTTGCGGGTGTGGTGTTGCGTTGCCGTCCCCCAACTTTCTTGGCAGTAGCGAACGCCTGCACATCAGATGCCAGCACCTGCCACTCACCGTCGACTTGGCGCGCCGGCAAGCGTCCGGACCGCACGTATCGATACGCGGTCATGTAGTGCACCTTCAGCCGGTGGGCCACCTCGTGCAGCGAAAGTGTCGCTTTTACCGTGTTCGCCACGGTGTCACGCTACGACGCTGGTGGTGCGTGGCTCACCACCCAGCTCGAAAAACTGAACTACGAACCTCGACCGATGACTAGGCCTATGCCTATGCCGATGCCTATGCCGATGCCTATGCCGATGCCGATGCCTATGCCGATGCCTATGCCGACACGGGTGCAGTCGGCACGACCGGCACCATTCCTGGCTTCCAGTATTGATACAAGTCCACGATGATCGGCGACAGCACATCTGGCGATGTGCCCGGCACGACATCCACAGTCACCACACTCGAGTACACATGCAC
>JBEDEI010000095.1:0-2603 GCA_041175765.1 Actinomycetota bacterium
CGGTAGGCCGCACCGGGTGTACGCGCCAATCCGCGTGCACCCCATCGGTAGTCTGAGGGTCGAAATGGCAAAGGTCATAGAGATCGCGGACTCCCACGAGGAAGCCGCCAAGTCAGATACGGCATTCTGGGCTACGCAAACTCCGCAGGCTCGGTTACGCCACACGTTTGAACTAAGGCGGCTCAACTATGGAACCGATCGAATTTCCACTCGACTTCAGCGAGTTCTTGAAATTACTCACCGCCCATCGCGTTGAGTTCCTGCTCATCGGCGGCTTAGCCGTCTCACACCACGGCTATCCACGGTCGACTTCCGATATGGATGTCTGGGTTGCCCGCAACCGAGCGAATGCCGAACGTCTTGTGGCGTGTCTTCGTGAGTTTGGCTTCAACACTCCGGAAGTAGCTCCAGAGATGTTCGATGACCCAAATCGAATCGTACGAATGGGTGTGGCACCGATTCGCATTGAGATCCTGACCCAAATTTCAGGAGTTGAGTTTGAGAAGTGCTTTCCCCGCGCTGACCTGTTAAACGTCGACGGCAACGTCATTCGTGTGATCTCACTCGAAGATCTGCGAGCGAACAAACGTGCTAGTGGCAGACCGAAGGATCTTGATGATCTTGAAAATCTGCTTGAGTAGCAATCGGCACCGTGCGGAAGAAGGTGTCGAAAGGGCGTCGCTAGTCGGCCCGCCGCTAGTTGTCGGGGCGATAGATGCCAGCCCAACTTACGTACCGACAACAGTTCGCTCGCCCGACTGAGTAATTTGGGATGTCATAGTGCGACGTTTAGTTTCCATTTCTGGAGTCACTGCTCTACTCATGCTGTCTGCCTGTGGTGGCGGCGGCAACGGCCAAAGCGGCCAAGGCGACCGTTCGGCCGCAAACTGTGAAGCACCGCGCGACCTTGTGCGTCGTAGCGATGTGCCGGTGGGTGTGCTGATGCCGGCAGGTTCGCTGCAGCGTCAGTCATACGTCTCTGGTGCAGAGATTGCGGCGGCCGGTCTCAACGCGGTTTCGCTCGGATTCGAGTTCTATTTCACCGCAACGGGTGAACTTGCATACGACTTTGATGGCAATGCCGACGACGATGCGAAAGAACGCTGGAAGAACAACCTGCGCTGCAACGTGATCGAGGCCAAGCAAGCCGGCCTTGTGGTGGCGGTGTGGGGGCAGTTCATCGAAGCTGGTCGGCGCGGCGAACCAGGCACGATGCCTGAGAACGTGCGGAACAATGTGCTTGAGAGTGCTGTTGGCCTGATGCCTGAGGTTGCGAAACTGCTCGAAGAACTGCAGGTGGAGTATTGGTCACCAGTCTCCGAGCTCGACAAGTTCGCCGGGCCAACTGGACACAACGCTTACTTTGCGCGCATGGTGGAAGCGGGGCGACCACACTTTTCCGGCACGATGTATGCGCAGCCGAATATTCTCCAGCGAGACGGCTTTGCCGCGCAGCAACTGGAGCCAGATCTGGGTGGCGTTGATGCGCTCGGTATCTCGTGGATTTCTTATGAGTGCGAGGAGGGGAAACTTCCGCCTGGTGTCACTCTCGGGTGGGCCGACTTCGTCGTGCAGGCGGCTGCAGCACAGGGCATCACCCGCGTGTTCATCAGTGAAGTGGGCAGCACACAGGCAGCCGATGAGAGTAAGCGCCCGTGCCTCGAGACGTTGATCGACTACTGGGACGGCGCTACGAACGGCGTGTTCGTATTGGACATGCCAAGCGATCAGCCGGGCGGAGCAGTCGTGAAGGGCAATTGGCAAGAAGGCGTCTTGCGCTCGCTGCGCAACTAGCACATTGCGGTGGAGTGGTCGCCGGCGCGGTGCGCGGTGCGCTGAGCGTTACGCGGTGCGTATTTGATTCAGTCGCTCTTCGTCGGGCGAATGCTCGTCGACTTGGTCGACGACCAGCAGGTCGACGCCGACTGGGTGTCAGCAGCGATGACCACGATTCGTCACCTGCTCGGTGGCAAGTAGACGCGGCGACTGCATGAACCGACCGTCGCCTTGCGGCGCAGCGACCGGCACCTCTACTTGTCGAGAGTATCGGCCCAGGCCAGGAAGAACTGAGTCATAAATTCGACGTCTAGGTCGTGTACGGGAAAATCGGCTGGCTGGAATCTTCGAATTGAGCGAATCGCAGTAGCAAGTTCCGATTCGTTGAAACCGAGGTCAATTTGCTTTGCGCGCTCGATGAGGAGGGGTTTGGGAAACACCTGACATAGCGCGAAAATATCGGTGAAGTCGCGAGCTTCTGCCCTGCCAAAGAGTGCAGTCAGCTTGCGTGCGGCGAGTTCTTCGGGCGCAAAAGTCGGACCTGCATCGGTGGTCACAGGGTTGAGGATTGGCGGCACGTCGACGGCAATGTCAATAACGAGCTGAGCGTCATCTGTGACAACAAGCCGCGCAAAGGTGTCGCCCGTTTGAATAATTTGGGTTGCGATTCCATGCGACTCGGCAGTTCGCGCGAATTGCCCAGCGACGGCATCTGCCGATTCGGTGTTCGATGAACCCACGAAATCAAGATCTTGAGTTGGGCGATTGGTGAGGCCGTGAGCTAGCAACGCGCCGCCTCCGCCAAGCAGATATCCCTCTGACCGGCC
>JBEDEI010000096.1:0-2506 GCA_041175765.1 Actinomycetota bacterium
AACCCCCACGCAATGTCGACGATTGATGCATCGCGTCGCATCAGCGAAATCGACCACGTGGCGAGCATCAAACAGGCAATGGTGACGATTGCCGCAACAAGCACGGTGGAACTGCTGGCCACAACACGAGATTAGGTCCGTGTCGCTGCATTATCAGGGATGTGTCGACGCAGCGTTGTGGTCTGTCGAATGTGGTGCGAGCCTGAATGAGTGCTTACCGTGCGCAATCTCTGTGTGGAAGTGGGCGCGCGTCTCGTGGTGAGTGACGCCAGCTTTACCGTCATGCCGCGCGACAAGGTGGGGTTGGTCGGGCGCAACGGTGCCGGTAAAACCAGTTTGTTCAAGGTGTTGGGTGGGGCGAGCGAAGCAAAATCTGGCACCATTACGCGGGGTGGCGCATTCGGCTATCTGCCGCAAGATCCGCGTATTGCCGGAGCATTCGATGGTCGTACCGCAGTGTCGCACATCTTGTCGTCGCGCGGTATTGACGACGACATCACACGCATGGAGAAGTTGCGTATCGCAATGGAGGAGCGCCCCGACGAACAGAACATCGCCAAGTTCACCAAGGCCCAGGACGATTTCGAACGCAAGGGCGGATACGCCGCCAACAGCGAGGCACGCGCAATTGCGGCAGGTTTGGGGTTGAAGGCGGATCGGTTGGATCTGCAACTGGGCGTGCTGTCGGGCGGCGAGCGTCGCCGTGTGGAACTCGGACGCATTCTTTACGGGGGAAGCGAAACGCTGCTGCTCGATGAGCCAACCAACCACCTCGACATCGATGCCAAGAGCTGGATGTTGGACTTTCTACGCGGCTACAAAGGTGCGCTGCTCGTAATCAGCCACGACTTGGAGTTGCTCGACGAAGCCATCACGCGCGTATTGCACCTTGATCGACCAGCCGAGGGGGACACCGGCCACATCGTGGAGTATCGCGGTACCTATTCGCAATACCTGCGGGCCCGCGAGGCCGACGAAGCCCGTGCGATCAAGATGGCGACGCAGCAATCAAAAGAGATCGAGCGTTTGCAGCGCGTGGTGGATCGCTTCGGTGCCAAAGCATCAAAGGCTTCAATGGCCAAGAGCATCGAAAAACGCATCGATCGATTGGATGCCGATCGTGTGCATGCGCCGCGCGCCAAGCGCACGATGAATGTGAAGTTTCCGCCGGCACCAAACTGTGGCGAAACGGTGCTGACTGCCAATGGGCTGCGCAAAACGTACGGTGGACCGGATGTGTTCCACGACGTGTGTTTCGACCTTGGGCGAGGCGAGCGGTTGTTGGTGTTGGGCTTGAACGGCGCCGGCAAGACATCGCTCCTGCGCATTCTGGCGAGCGAGAGCAAGGCCGACGACGGTGATTTCACCTTCGGCTACCAAGTGCAGATGGGCTACTACGCACAGGAACACGACAATCTGGTGGGGGAAAAGTCGCTCATTGATCACATGCGCGAGATGGCACCCGTGCAACTGGGGCTCACCGAAACGCAGTTGCGTGGCATGCTCGGGTCGTTCGGGTTGTCGGGGGACAAGGTGTATCAAGAGTCGTCCACGTTGTCGGGTGGAGAAAAAACCAAACTGGCCCTGGCCATGCTGATGGTCGGGCGCAACAATCTGCTGCTGTTGGATGAACCGACGAACAACTTGGACCCCGCCAGTCGTGATGCCGTGGCCGCCGCACTGGCGGAATGGAACGGGGCAATCGTGCTCGTGAGCCACGACACCGACTTCGTGGAACAGTTGGCGCCCACCAAAGTGCTGGTCATGCCGGATGGGCAAGTGGATTACTACAACGAATCTTGGTTGGAAATCGTCAGTTTGGCGTAACTCGCGATGTGCAAGTGAAGTGGCGAGTCGAGTCGGCGTTCTAGTGTTGCTCGGGTGATGACGCAGCCTGGGAAGTATCCCGATGAATCCGACGGCTACTGGATGCACTATCACGACGAAGACAGCCAGAAACTCGCCGACGCCATCATCAAATATGCAGTGGATCGTGTGCGGCTCGATCCACCACCACTTGACGCACCAAAACCATTGAGCGTGTTGCAGCGTGAAGTTGGGCAAACCATCACTGCAGAGGGTCTCGGTGCGATGAGGGCACTCGAGATTTTCACCGAGCAACTTGCGCCGTCGTGTATCAGCGTGGACCACCCGTTGTTCTTGTCGTTCGTGCCCGGTGCGCCGACGGAGTCGTCGGTGTTGTTCGATCTGGTCGTTGCTGCATCCAATGTGTATGCCGGTTCGTGGCTGGAAGGCGCGGGTGCGGTGTTTGCAGAAAACCAGGCGCTGCAGTGGCTGGTGAACCTGGCCGGCTTGCCCGACACCGCCGGTGGAGTGTTCGTGAGTGGTGGCACTGCCGGCAACCTCTCGGCACTGATTGCTGCACGTTGGGCATGGCGTCAAACGGCGAAGGGTGCAGCCGACCGTTGGCGACCGATCATCATTGCTTCAGGTGGGGCGCATTCGTCGGTGGGTTTGGCAGCCAACGCGATGGATGCAGATTTCG
>JBEDEI010000097.1:0-22339 GCA_041175765.1 Actinomycetota bacterium
ATCCAGCACGGCAATTTGTACCGAGCGCAGGTCGATATCTCGCCGGCTGATGAGGTCTTCGAGACGCCCTGGGGTGGCAACGACAACCGAAGCCGAACCAATGCGACGCAGTTGTGGACCATAACCCGCCCCACCGAAAACCGCCGTCGAGCGCAGTGTGCGCGAAGCATCAAGGAGATCGATTTCGTCGCAGACTTGTTGGGCGAGTTCACGAGTGGGTACCAGCACCAAACCCGTCGGTGCCGCGGGCTTGGCTCGCTTGAGACGCGATACCAAAACAAGACCGAATGCAATCGTCTTTCCCGAACCTGTCGGCGCTTTGCCACACACGTCCTTGCCCGCCAAGCCATCGGGGATGGTCATCGATTGGATGAGCGTCGGCGTAGAGATTCCGCGGCGGTCCATGACGGCAACCAACTGCTCGGCGATGCCGAGTGACTGAAACGAGGTCAGGAGATGGCTGCGTTCTTCACTATCGAAGCATCAGACGCCAAGTACGCGGCTGACATAGTCATTGACGAAACGCTGATCGGGATCGATCCGTTCGCGCAGCGTACAAAACTCGCCGACTCGCGGATAGCGCTGACGCAAGGTTTCGGCACTTTGAAAGTGTATCTTTCCCCAGTGCGGTCGCCCGTCCATGGGTGCAACTATTTGCTCCACGAGACGGAAATAGCGCTCGTAGGGCATGCCCTTGTACATATGTACGGCAATGTAGGCAGACTCGCGCCCATAGGACGTCGACAGTGCCACATCGTCAGACCCCGTTACACGAACTTCAACCGGGAAACTGATTCGCAAACCTTCACGCTCCACCATGTCCATGATTTGGGTGAGTGCATCAACCACGTGGTGACGCGGGATGGAGTACTCCATTTCGTGAAATCGCACGAGACGCCTCGTGGCAAACACGTGATGGCTTTCTTCCACGAACTCTTGGCGGCCTTGCGATGGCAGCGCAGTCGCTAGACGAGGAATCATCGCTGGCACGGCGCGACCTGCAGCACACACTGCCCCGAAGGCGTAGTTCTCCATG
This sequence comes from Actinomycetota bacterium, assembly GCA_041175765.1. GTDB lineage: Bacteria > Actinomycetota > Acidimicrobiia > Acidimicrobiales > Ilumatobacteraceae > F1-60-MAGs027. Next base: position 1,037 of record JBEDEI010000097.1, read on the forward strand.
ACGGTTTTGCCCCACCACTTGCTCATCGCCGTGCGAGGTTGGGCGGCCTCGGTGGTGCGTGTGTTGTGCTTGGTGAGCGCCCACTTCGTGTGCGGAATCCAATACATCTCGAAATGGTCCGACGTTTCCACGGTGTGCTGAAAACTGGCAAGCACATCTGTCATTCGCTGAGCTTGCTCCACGGCGCGCAAGCGAAACGCAGGAACGACACGCATATCCACATACGTCAGGATTCCCAAACAACCCAAACCAACCCTTCCAAGCTCGAACAGGTCGGCATTTTCGGTCGCCGAACATTCCCGATGCTCGCCGTCGGCAGTGACGATGCCAAAACCCTGCACTTGGCCCGCCAAACCGGTGAATCCCAAACCCGTGCCATGAGTTGAGGTGTTGATCGAGCCCGCCACGGTCTGTGCGGTGATGTCACCCATGTTGGCCAAGGCAACGCCTGCAGCAGCCAGATGTTCGTTGACCTCGTGCAACACCATGCCAGCGGGAATACGGGCAATCATCGCTGTGGAGTCGACACCCACACCCCCATCGAACACATGCGGCAACAACAAGATGTCGTTGGACGGCACGATTGGTGTGAAACTGTGTCCGCTGCCAGCCATTCGAATTCGCTGATCTTGGCGCGCACCTGCCACCACACGCTGCACTTCTTCGATACTTGTCGGGCGAACGATGTGAGAAGGACGAGCAGTCACACTGCCCGCCCAGTTACGCCAGCGTGGCATTAGGTCCGGACACTCCGGTCGGCAAAGAAGCGTCGAACCAACGGCTCAAAATGTTCCAGCGGCGCGCTGACGAAATTGGGGTCGAATGCCGGCGAGTCATATTTGGCACAGAACTCTTCCGTGTAGTCGTAATACGGAGAATCACGAAACGCGTCACGAGCATTGCGATCCATGCCAATGTGGTGCCAAAAGTAATAGCCCTGAAAGATGCCGTGGTGGGCGACCATGAAATGATTTGCTTCGGTTGCGAATGGCTTGACCATCGTTGAAGCAATGTAGGGGTGATTGAAGGGTGCCAAGGTGTCGCCGATGTCATGCACCAACGCGCACACCACATATTCCTCATCGCGACCGTCTTGCTGTGCGCGGGTCGCAGTCTGCAACGAATGTTCCAAGCGTGATACAGGAAAACCACCGTGATCGTTTGCCAGTTGTCGCAGCAGGTGCATCGTATTGTCGGCCACCATGTTTTGTGTCGTGCCGATATTGCGCATGATCAATGACCAGTCATCCTTGGTGGACGTTTGGAACGAAGTGAAGGAGGCCCGCTCGTTCGTACCGCTCATGTTCGCAATCCCCTCGTTATGGTTCGATGTGCAACCAAATCGTGTCGGCATCCGAGCGAGTCCCTAGACGAGACGCGCACACCACGATTTTGTCGCCAGAGTGAACATACCCCTGATTGCGGGCTTGGGCGATACCGACCGAAATGGCTGTTTCCATGTCTGCGTCACGTGGCGAAACCACCGGGTACACACCCCACGAGAGTCGCAGCTTGCGTGCGGTACCCAAGGTTGGGGTCGCGGCAATGATCCGCGGTCCCGGGCGACACGCCGACATGAGCCGCGCGGAGTGTCCGGTGTAGGTCAGCGAGAGCAGGGCGTCGGAACCAATTCGGCGAGCCAACGAACTGGCAGCAGCCGTTACTGCTGCCGTCTCCGGATTGGCGTCGGCGAAAATTACGGGCAGGTTGGCGTCACGCTCTGCTGCTTCAGTAATCGCACACATCACCTCTACGGCACGGGCTGGGTTGACACCAACGGCAGTCTCCCCCGACAACATCACCGCATCGAATCCGTCTCGCACGGCGCCAGTGACATCGGCAACCTCTGCACGCGTGGCGCGCGAGGAATGCGTCATGGACTCCAACATTTCGGTGGCGCAGATCGAAATCACGCCATTGCGCAGTGCCGTACGCGCAATCTTGTGCTGAGCAGCAGGCACTAGTTGAAATGGCAGCTCGACTCCGAGGTCACCACGAGCCGCCATGACGCCGTCGCTGGCCCGACAGATTTCCTCGATGCGTTCTAAGGCTTGTGGACGCTCGATTTTGGCGATGATGTGAGCGGTCGGGCCGAGGATCGCACGAACTTCGTCGATATCACTCGCTCGTTGTACGAATGATACGGCTACGAATTCCACATCGAGACGCTTGGCTACTTCAAGGTCCTCGCGGTCCTTGCTGGAGAGCACACTTCCCGTGACTTCGGTATCCGGAAGATTGACACCCTTGTTGCGGGCCAGTTCGCCTCCGCGCACCACCTCCACAACGATGACACCGTTGTCGCTGGTTTTCGCTTCACGGATCACGCATTCCAGGCGACCGTCGTGCAACAACACGCGGTGGCCCGGCTTGAGACCAGATTGCACCGTGGATGTCGCTGCCGGTAAACCGAGTTCCTCCAGGGCAAACGACAGTGTTTCGCCGTCATGCAGAGTGCGCGGCATACCGCCGTAGCGAAGTTTGGGGCCTTGAATGTCGACAAGCAGGGCTACTTCGGGGCACTCTTTGCGAATAAGCGCAATACGTTGCTCGAGCTCTGCAGTCGACACATGGGAACAGTTGACGCGCAAGACGTCGGCACCTGCCGCGACGAGTGAGCGCAGTGTGGCCGGTTCGACCGAAGCGGGACCAACCGTCGCGATGACTTTCGTGTGTCTCATTACCTGACAGTCTCGCTGGTCTGCCAGCAATTTCGTCGCAATAGCAATTGCATGTGGTGTCGAAGGGGGGACTTGAACCCCCACGCCCTTTCGAGCGCCAGCCCCTCAAGCTGGTGCGTCTGCCAATTTCGCCACTTCGACAGAAATGGAAACATCAAACTATCGCCGAATTGCCGCCGGATGAACCCAGAAACGATGAAGGGCCGGAATTGCTCAGGACGACAACAAAATACCCAATGCGGTGACCGTAAGCAGCCACACGAGGGCCAGCACCGTCGTGATGCGATTGAGGTTGCGCTCGGCTGCTGCGGAACCCAGTGCCGCGGCACCACCGCCACCGAACATGTCGGACAAGCCACCGCCGCGACCGCTATGGAGCAGAACGCCCACAATCATGCCGATCATGGAACCCACATTGAGAACGATGGTGAGGACGGTTATGGCAGAACGCATTGGTTCAGCCTACCGACCGAACAAATGAACGAACGCAGTTAGCTCTCGGGGTGGTGGCACGCCGACAATTGCCCTCCCGCGCGGACCTCCAGGGTGGGCTCCACTTGCGAACATAGCTCCGTTGCTTTCCAACAGCGGGTGCGGAATCGACAACCAGAGGGTGGATTTACTGGGGAGGGCACATCACCCTCCAGCATGATTCGGTGCCTACTTCGCTCTACACGTGGACTTGGAAGCGGCACAGCCGAAAGCAAGGCCTTCGTGTACGGATGCGAAGGATTTTCGTAGACAGTTGCTGCTGGACCAACCTCCATGATTTTGCCCAGGTACATCACTGCGACTCGATCAGCGATGTGACGAACCACCGACAAATCGTGGGCGATAAAGATATACGACATTCCGAGTCGCTCTTGCAGGTCCGCAAACAGATTTACGACTCCTGCCTGAATGCTCACATCAAGTGCCGAGACCGGTTCGTCCAGAACGATCAATGCCGGGTCCAACGCCAACGCCCGCGCTACACCGATGCGTTGACGTTGACCACCTGAGAATTCGTGGGGAAACCGACGGGCGTGATCGGGTGACAATCCCACCAGTTCCAGCAAACTCACCACTTTCTCATCGTGATCACCAGCAACGCCCTGCACCACCAATGGCTCTGCAATCGACGCACCCACGGTCATCTTCGGGTCCAGCGAGGCGTAAGGGTCCTGGAACACGATTTGCATCTGACGACGAACGATTCGCAATTCATCAAAGGACATAGTCCCCAGATCAGTGCCATCGAACTGAACGGAACCTGCCGTCGGCTCGATGAGCCGCAGCACGCAGCGACCGACCGTGGTTTTGCCAGAGCCTGACTCGCCGACGATTCCCAACGTTTCGCCACGAGCGACGTCAAACGACACATTCGTAACGGCTTGCACGACCCGCTTTCTACGCCCGCCTCGTTGGGCCTTCAATTGGAACTCTTTAACCAAACCTTTGACGGAAAGCAAGGGTGTGACATCGTGTTTCATGAGGTCTTCATCAGCTCCGTTGCTCGGATGCAGGCACTCTCCGATTTGCCGATGACTGTGAGCTCGGGAACGCTCTCTGCACATGTCGCTATCGCATGACTACAACGAGCACGGAAGGCACATCCAGCGGGAGGGCGCAACATGTTCGGTGGGAAACCAGCAATGGGAACCAATCGTTCCACCCCGGCTTGGGGCAATGATGCGAGCAATCCGCGCGTGTATGGGTGAGTTGGCGCCTCAAAAATATCATTGACGCTCGCACGCTCCACGATTCGACCGGCGTACATGACATTCACCCGTTCGCACACCCGTGCCACCACCCCAAGATCGTGGGTGATGAGCACGACTGCCGTTCCAAACTGGGACTGCACTCGTTGAATCACTTCCAAAATTTGTGCTTGCACGGTGACATCGAGTGCCGTGGTCGGTTCGTCCGCAATCAATACCTTGGGGCTATTCGCAATTGCCATCGCGATCACTACTCGCTGACGCATCCCACCAGAAAACTCGTGTGGATACTGCAGGGCGCGATCGCCGGGTTGAGGTATACCAACGATCTCCAGCAGTTCAACGGCTCGACTTCGCGCTGCTCGCTCGCTCATTTTTGAATGTGCGCGCAACATCTCCGCGATCTGTGCTCCGATGCGATGAACGGGATTCAATGCCGATAATGGATCCTGAAAAATCATCGACATGAGACGCCCGCGGATGGACCGCAGTTCCTTTGCCGAAGCACCAACAAGTTGGTGTCCGTCCAGTACAACAGAGCCCGCAACGGTGGCCGTCTTCGGAAGCAAACCCATGGCGGCAAGGAAACTCACAGACTTACCCGATCCAGATTCCCCCACTACCCCCACCATCTCTCCCGGATGGACGTCCATGTCCGTGCCGCGCACTGCGACTAGTGGTCCATTCGGCGTGTGGAACGTCACCCGCAAATCGCGCACCTGCAGTATCGGATTAGACATCACGAGTCCTTTTGCATTCGCGGGTCGGTGGCGTCACGGAGGGCATCGCCGATGAAATTGATGGCCAGAGCAATGGTGACCAAGACGAGACACGGGAACACCGCCAGCCACCAGAAACCGGTGTTGACGGCTCCCTTTGCTTGGCCAACCAAAATACCGAGGGATGTGGCGCCGGCACCAGCTTGCGGTCCATAGCCAAAGAACGCCAAGGTTGATTCACCGATGATCGCCGACACCACGGAAAAAGTAAGAGCCACCATGATCGGGCCCACTGAATTCGGCAGCAAGTGTTTGCGAACGATGTACCAACGGGTTGCACCAACCGCCCGCGCGGCCTCGATGAACTCACGTTCCTTGAGCGCCAACACCTGACCGCGCACGATACGTGCCACACCCATCCATCCAAAAATCGCAAACAACACGATGATGAACCGAACCGACGACAACTCACCAATGACCGGCCGCAACCAGCCGATGGCGCCGAGCATGTTTCGCATAACGAGCAACGTGACCAAGAACGGAAATGCGAGAAACAGGTCAGTCACTCGCATGATGATGTCGTCAAAACGCCCACCCCGAAAGCCCGCAACGGCACCAACGAGGCAACCGATAGTCACAGAGATGATTGCAGAGAACAGTCCGATAACCAACGACACCCGTACTCCGTAAATCAAACGACTGTACAAATCGCGTCCGATGTCGTCGGTGCCCAACCAAGCATTGGCGCGCGGAGGAAGAAACGAGTTGGGTGGTGCCTGCACTGATTCGTTCACCCCGTACCGCGCCGTAAGCGGAGAAAGTGCCACAAAGAGCACGAGAATCGCCAGGACAAAAACACTCACCACCGCTGCCCGATGGCTGACGAATCGGTCGTACGCCATCTTGCGCGGCGACGCCGTTGGAAGAAGGATTTCGTCAGTCAAGGCGGATCCTCGGATCGAGCCAGGCGTAGGAAATGTCAGCAATCAAATTGAACAACAAAACTGAAGTGACGATGATGACCATCCACGGCATGAGAAGCGGAAAGTCACCTTCACCGAAAGCAGACAAAAAGTACTTGCCCATTCCTGGATAGCTAAAGATGTTCTCGGTGATAATCAAGCCACCAACGATGGAGCCGACATCAAGGGCCGCAATGGTAACCACGGGGATAAGTGCGTTGCGCAAGCCATGTTTGAACAGGACACGGCGTTCACTGATGCCTTTCGATCGCGCCGTACGCATGTACTCACTGCTCAGCACATCCAACAATGATGACCGCATGTAGCGGGCGTACACGGCAATGATCTGAATGGCTACCACGACCGTCGGTAGCACCATGTGCTTGGCCATCAAGCCCAAGTTGAAGCCTTCCTGGCCAGGCGGGTAGACACCCGATGTTGGGAACAGAGTGGAGCCAAACCAGCGACTCCAATACACGGCGAACACCAGCTGCAGGATGATCGCCGAAACGTAAGGCGGAATGGATATACCCACGAACGCCGCAGTATTCACCGATACATCACGTCGACCACCCGGCTGCAATGCCGCATACACACCGAGCAGCAATCCAAACGTAACGCCTACAACTACGGCGGCACTGCCGAGACGAAGAGTGTTTGCCAGTGCATCTTTCAACTGTGGCCAGACTTCACGAGAGCCTTTGATGCTCCGCGGCCAATCAAGCGTCACGAAATTGAAGAGCCAGCGAAAATAACCACGAACGTAGTTTGGATCCAAACCATTCACATCGATGTACTGCTGAATCTTTGCTGGTGTGGCTCGCGGGTTGATCCGTTTGTAACTTTCCACGGGGTTAGTACCAATGCGGAGTGCGATGTACACCAAAAATGTCACGAACAACAGCGTTGGAACCGCCCATGCCAAGCGACGAATCACGTAACGCAGCACATTCCAAAACTAGCGCACCAAAAGCAACGGCGCGCGAGCCGCACCCGAAGGTGCAACCCGCGCGCCGCGCGAGCGTCGTTCAAGGAACGACGAATTACTACTTCAGGGTGACTGTTGGTTCACCTGTCAGCAAGTTGGTTACCACGTATGCACCATCGTTGGTGGTGGCAAACGCCCCAGGCATGACCTGGTTGATCGTCGTCCATACCATCCACGATGAGTTGGCACACTCGGTTACCGGGTTCAAACACTCTGGCCACTGCTCGGCGCCAATGACAATCTTGCCATCACCATCGAGGTCGGTCCACAGGTGGTTGTTGATGAACGAGGTGTAGTTACGCAACTCGGCATCAACTGGGCCACCCAGTTTGTCCGTACGCCAGAAACCCGACTTCGGGAACTGCATCAATGGCAGCATCACATGATCAGCAGCCATGAGTTTGAGCGCAGCCTTGATCATTTCAATGCGCTTCGCTGCATCTGCTTCGAAGTCGGCATTGTGGAGCAAGTCCGACGCTTCGGCATTGCACCAACCTTGTGAGTTCTGACCAATGTTGTTGTTTGCAGTGGTCGGAATGAGGTCACAGGAGAACGACGAGGTGAGGTAACCCGGGTCCGGCGGAGCGGTCGAGATGTACATCGCCATGTCGTAGTCCAAGGCTGGGAGACGCTGCTGGAAGTAGCAGGCTGCGTCGCAGTTGTCTGCGCGAACCTTGAAACCAGCTGCGTTGAGCAACGGAATCAGGTAGGCCTGTGTGTTCTCTCGACGGGTGTTACCCGTGTTGATGATCCAGCGAATATCTGGCGCTGCACCCGTGCTTGGGTCGATCCAGTAGCCGTCTGCACCCTTCGTCCAACCGTTCTCGGTCAGCAGGGTTTCTGCGCCGGTCGGGTCGTACGAGTTGGCAAATTCATCACCGTTGCAGTACGGGCCAGGCACGATCGGACCACACTGCAATGGCGAATCGCCACCGAGTGGTACGTAAATCTGCTGGAACAATGCATCACGGTCGATCGACTTGGAGAACGCTGCACGGAAGATGGGGTTGGCGAATGGGCCACACTTCTGTTGGAAGTAGAAGCCTTCGTAGTCACCACCCAATTCCTTCTTGAGCACGATGTTCGGGTCGGTGAAGGATTCTTCGATACCACCGAAATACTGTGGGTACACGAAGTCAACTTCGCCGGCCTTCAAGGCTGCGGCTTCGGTGTCGGAGTCAGCCAGCGGCACCATAACGAGCTGCTTGGTAACTGCCTTGTCCTCACCCCAGTACTTGTCGTTGGGCACGTAAATCACTTGGCTTGGGCTCCATGACTTCATCTTCCACGGGCGACCCGAGAAGTTGAGCATGTCAGCGAAATCGGCTGAAATGTCTGCCGAGTTCTTCACAGCGGATGCCTTGATCAAACCACCGAACAAACCTTTGTAAGGTCCGTAGACGGACTTGAAATCCACGACTACCTGCTTGTCGCTCGCACCTGCTTCAACTGAAGTGATCTGGTCGTAACCGACCGTTGCAATCGAGCCTGGTGTGTTCAACGCAGCATCCCAAGTGGCTTTGAAGTCGGCGGCGGTGATTGCCGAGCCGTCTTCCCACACCGCTTCTGGGCTGATGTCGTAGGTCACCGTCATGCCGGCACTTGCCGGTGGTGTGAAGGTGTAATCGTAGGAAACGTCGGCACACTCTGCGAGCGTTGGATACGAAACCGCTTCCGCGGCAGGCTCCTCTGCTGCTGTGTCCTCCGTTGCGGCATCATCGCCACCGCATGCTGACGCGATCAATGCGACCGCGAACAGCGACGCGGCGAAACGAATCGCCTTGTTGCTTTTCTTCATGTATTCGACCTCCCCGTCGAATGAGGTGGGGCGTCACCCCCACTAATGGACACCCTGACCCTACTCGCTGCTTGTGAGGTTGTGCTACAGCGCGTGGCGGCGGTACTGCACGATTCGAGCGAATTCTGTGGGGTCAAGGCTGGCACCACCCACCAAGACACCGTCGATGTCTGGCTGGCGCATGATGTCGGCAATCGTTCCGGCCTTGACGCTGCCCCCGTATTGGAGCCGTATGGCAGCCGCGGCAGGTCCAGATGAAACGTGGGCAACCTCTGCTCGAATGGCGGCGATAACTGCCTGTGCTTCCTGCGCAGTTGCGTTTTTTCCTGTACCAATCGCCCAGATCGGCTCGTACGCAATCACCATGTTCTTTACCTGCTCATTCGAGCGCTTGGCGAGGGCTGCATGCACCTGCGTACGTACTTTGTCAAGCGTGAGCCCCGCTTCGCGCTCGGCAAGGGTTTCCCCTACACACAAGATGGGTGTCATGCCGTTTTTTTGCACGGCAGCCACTTTGCTCGCAACGAAGTCGTCGGTCTCCCCGAACAATTCGCGACGCTCGCTGTGGCCAACGATTACGTATTGCACGCCGAGTTTAGCCAGGAAGGTCGGTGAGATTTCTCCGGTGAAGGCACCCTTGTCTTCTGAATGGCAATTTTGTGCCCCGAGTTTGAATCGCAGTTGATCGGCATCGATCAGCGTTTGCATGCTGCGCAAATCCGTAAACGGTGCATGCAGCGTCACCTCGACCGCATCGAGGTCTTCCTTTTGCAACAAGTACGCCAACTTCTGCACGCTTTGAATCGCTTCGAAGTGATGGTTGTTCATCTTCCAGTTGCCACTCACGATCGGTGTTCGCTCAACGGACATTTGGAGCCTCCCTTAATGCACGCAAACCCGGTAGATCCCCAAACTCAAGAAACTCAAGCGACGCTCCCCCTCCCGTTGATACGTGATCAACTTCGTCGGCCAACCCGAACTGCGCCATTGCCGCTGCCGAGTCTCCGCCGCCGACGACGGTGAACGCTTTGGTATCGGCCATGGCTTGCGCAACTGTACGGGTTCCTTTTGCGAATCGTGCATCTTCAAAAACACCCATCGGTCCATTCCACAACACGGAACGAGCCTCCATGATTGCGTCAGAAAAAGCCGCCGCAGTGCCCGGACCGATATCCATGCCTTTGGCTCCGTTGGGCAGGCGCACGCCAAACGTGGCGTACACGCCGTCGGCATCCAATCCGATGATGTCCTCGGGGAGCATGATCGACGGATGTCGGTGGAGCAATTCCTTGCAATGGTCGATTTGGTCGCGCTCACACAGCGAATCTCCGACCGCATGCCCACGAGCAGCCAAAAAGGTGAAGCACATTCCCCCACCGATCAGCAAACGGTCCACGATGTTGACCAATGCATCGATGACACCAAGCTTGTCGCTTACTTTCGCCCCACCCAGAACTGCCACGAACGGACGCTTTGGCGACGACCGCAAGCCAGCCAAAACGTTCACTTCGTGCTCGATGAGTCGACCGGCTGCGGAGGGCAATGTTTGCGACGGACCCACGATCGAAGCGTGCGCTCGATGCGCCGCACCAAAAGCATCATTGACGTACAAGTCGATACCGCGCACAAGGTCAGTCACGAACGCGGGATCGTTGCCTTCCTCGCCGGGCGAAAATCGCAAGTTTTCACGCAGTTCCACCCCTGGTGCGAGTTCGGCAAGGCGCACACGCACGGGGGCCATGGAATACTTCGCAACTGGGACTCCCTTTGGTCGTCCGAGATGGCTCGCACACACCACTTTTGCGCCTCGTTCGGTGAGCCAGGTGATTGTGGGAAGTGCCGCGCGAATCCGAAAGTCGTCGGCAATGATGCGTGCGTCATCTGGCCCGCCCATTGGCACGTTGAAATCGGTGCGCACGAGCACGGTCTTGCCGCGCACGTCACCGAGGTCTTCCAAAACGGGCAACTTCACGAGGGCAAAACTTACGAAAGGCTTCGACCAATGTGCATGGTGAGATCAGCGAGTCGGCTCGAGTAGCCCCATTCGTTGTCGTACCAGCCGAGCACCTTTACGAGGCTGCCCATGCTCATCGTGAGATCGGCATCGTAAATGCAACTATGCGGGTTGCCCACGATGTCGCTCGACACGATTGGATCGGTGCAGTACTGCAACACGCCTTTGAGCGGCCCTTGAGCAGCAGCGGCAAAGGCGGCGTTGATCTCTTGAACGGTGGCGGGTGTTGCGAGGTTCGCCACGAAGTCGGTGATCGATCCGGTGGGTAGCGGTATGCGCAACGCGGTGCCATCGAGTTTGCCCTTCATTGCTTCCATCACGAGGCTCGTTGCGCGAGCGGCACCGGTCGAGGTTGGTGTGATGTTGATGGCAGCACCTCGCGCTCGCCGCAGGTCCTTGTGCGGACCGTCCACCAACATCTGGTCGCCGGTGTAGGAGTGCACGGTGGTCATCATGCCGTTCACCACACCGAAAGAATCATCGAGCACCTTGACAAGTGGCACGAAACAATTGGTAGTGCAACTGGCGTTGGAAACTACCTTGTGTTTTTGGGCGTCGAAGTCAGAGTGATTGACGCCGTACACGAAGGTGGCATCTGCGCCCGTGGCGGGAGCCGAGATCACCACCACACGCGCTCCGGCCGAGAGGTGTGCCGCGGCTTTGTCACGTTCCGTAAAGAAGCCCGTGGATTCGATGACCACGTCGACACCGAGTTTCTGCCACGGCAAGTTGTTGGGGTCGCGCTCGGACAACACCGTCAACGTCTTGCCGTTGATCACGAGGCCCTCTTCGCTCGAGGTAATAATGTCGGGCAGCACGCCCATCACAGAGTCGTACTTCAACAGATGCGCCATCGTTTTTTTGTCGCCCAGATCGTTCACGGCAACGATGTCGATATCGGCCCCGTTCTTTTGAACTGCACGCCAGAAACTGCGTCCGATGCGACCGAAACCGTTGATGCCTACTCGTACCGTCATGACGGAGAGCCTAGTTTTTTTCGATGTCGCGGTGCGCCACGCGGGCTTGTACGCCCTTGTTGGCCAAGCGCGCACTCAACGCCTCTGCAATCGCAACCGAACGGTGTCTTCCGCCCGTGCAACCCACCGCAATCGTGAGGTAACTCTTGCCTTCGTTGCGATATGCGGGCACCAGAGAAAGCAGCAGATCGTCCACTCTGTTGAGGAAGTCTTGCGTGGCCTGTTGCTCGATCACGAATCGCCGCACGGGCTCATCGAGGCCACTGAGGGGACGGAGATGTTCGTCGTAATACGGATTGGGCACGAAGCGAACATCGAATACCGTGTCCACATCGAGCGGCAATCCGTGCTTGAAGCCGAACGACACCACGGACACCTGCAACACGTCGGGCATGTCTTGTACCGCAAACAAATCGGTCATCTGAGTCTTGAACTGTGCCAGTTGCAAGGTCGTGGTGTCGATGACCTTGTCGGCAAACTCACGAACGGGTTCCAACAAGTCACGTTCGTGTTCGATGGCTTCCGAGAGTGTGCCAGTCTCGGTTCGCAACGGATGTTTGCGGCGCGACTCGGTGTACCGCTTCACCAGGGCTTGCGTTGAAGCTTCGAGGAAAAGAATGTGCACCGAGTGACCCGTGCTGCGCAGATGCGGTACGAGTTGCACTGCATCCGTTTGCTGCGATGCAACCCCGATCACCAAAGCAAGCCGAGCCGATGATTCGTTGGAAACGCCGGCCAGTTCAACGAATTTGTCGACCAACTGCACGGGCATGTTGTCGACAACGAACCAACCCATGTCCTCCAAGGTGTCGGCAGCCTGCGACCGACCGGCCCCGGACAATCCGGTGATGAGCAGAATCTCTGCCACGCTGCGAGGCTACTGAGCCGGATGCAGCCGTTGGAAGATTGCCTCGGCAACGACCTCAGGCAACCACGACAATGCTGCCAAATCGTCTCGTGATGCCTGCTTTATGCCGGGAATTCCCCCCAATTCTTTCAAGAGGCGATCCCGACGTTGTGCGCCAAGCCCCGCGATGCCGTCAAGTTCGCTTGCCTTCATGCGTTTGCCTCGCTGTTGGCGATGGAAGGTATTTGCAAATCGATGGGCTTCATCCCGTATCACCTGCAGCATGTACAACGCCTCGCTGCCGCGCGGGACTCGAATCGGTTCTGAGTGATCAGGAACGTACACCTCTTCGAAGCGTTTGGCAATCGAAGCAACGTCGATCTCATCTTCGAGCCCAAGTTCCCGCAACACTTGCACTGCCACGTTCAGTTGTCCCTTGCCGCCGTCCACCAAAAGCAACTGTGGCGGGTAGGCAAACCTGCCGGGCTTCTCGCCACGCTCGCTGGCAGGCTTGTCGCGTTCGACCACGTACGCCGTCAATCGGCGTGTGAGAACCTCGCGCATCGCTGCGTAGTCGTCGCTGCCCGCAACGTTGCGCACGGAAAACTTCCGGTATTCGCGTTTGATCGGCAGCCCATCCTCCAACACCACCATGGAGCCCACGTAGTCGGTGCCATGCAAATGTGCCATGTCGTAGCACTCGATTCGCAGCGGGGCTTGCGTGAGCGAGAGATGATCCTGCAATTCGGCGATTGCCCGACTTCGAGCATTGTGATCGGTCGCCCGACGCATCTTGTGACGCACGAGCGCATCTTGGGCGTTCTTCATGACGGTGGCGAGCAACTCGCGCCGGTCGCCCCGCTGTGGCATGCGGATTTCCACTCGTGAACCACGGCCGTGACTCAGCATGGTTTCGCAGGCGTCGAGGTCGGATGGCTCACAGCTCACCATTACTTCTTTCGGAAAGCCCAGTGCCGGCTCTTCTGCGTACAGGTCAACAATCACCCGTCGCATGAGGTCAGCGGTGGCTAGTGACTCAGACTTGTCGATGACGTATCCGTTGTTGCCAAGCACACGGCCTTTGCGTACATAAAAGACATGCACACTTGCTTCGAGTTCGGCATCCGTCAACGCAACCACATCGAAATCGTCGCCACGCTCGCCCACCATGAGCTGACGCTCCAGAGCCCGATCGATTGCGCCCAACCGGTCGCGCAGGCGCGCGGCATCCTCGAATGCCTCCCCCGCCGAGGCTTCTTCCATACTGTCGTGCAATTGTTGGCGGACGGCGTCGGTGTCACCACCAAGGAACCTCACCAATCCCTCTACATGTTGGGAGTAGGCCTCGAGTTGAATCTCTTTGACGCAGGGTCCCGAACATTTTTCGATGTGGAACAACAAGCAGGGTCGCCCAAGCCGCTCGTGCTGGCGAAACTTTGCAGGCGCACACGTACGCACCGGGAACGTGCGCAGCAACGCATCGAGCGTGTCGCGAATCGCCCATGCGTGGGCATACGGTCCGAAATACTTCGTTCCCTTGCGCTTGCGGCCTCGCATCACCACCGCCCGCGGCCACTCCTCGTCCAAGGTGATTGCCAAGAATGGGTAACTTTTGTCGTCGCGGAGGCGGACGTTGAAACGCGGACGGTGCTGTTTGATGAGGTTGTATTCCAGCAACAGCGCCGAAACCTCCGTATCCACTTCGATCCAAGTCACCTTGGCGGCAGCCGACACCATTGCCGCCGTGCGGGTATGTAGCAGTGCAGGGTCAACGAAGTAACTCCCTACCCGTGAACGTAAATTGCTGGCTTTACCCACGTAGATGATGCGTCCGTGCTCATCGGCGAATTGATACGAGCCAGGCCCAGTTGGCAGCTCCGACAGATTCGGCTTCTGCATGACTCAGTTCCGCAGAATATCGGCGAGGAATCGAGCCGTATGGCTCCCCTTCACGCGTGCGACGGCTTCCGGCGTTCCTTCGGCCACGATGAGCCCACCACCGTCGCCGCCCTCGGGCCCCAGATCGATGATCCAGTCGGCAGTTTTGATGACATCGAGATTGTGCTCGATAACCAGCACGGTGTTCCCCTGGTCCACCAGGCGTGCCAGCACCACCAGCAAACGACGGACATCTTCGAAGTGCAACCCTGTGGTCGGCTCATCAAGCAGATAAATCGTGTGGCCGGTACTGCGACGCGCCAGCTCGCTGGCCAGTTTTACTCGCTGCGCTTCGCCACCCGACAGTGTCGGCGCCGACTGACCCAAACGAACGTAACCAAGCCCTACGTCCATCAAAGTTTGCAAGTGTCGCGCAATGCGTGGTTGATTGGAGAAAAACTCCACCGCCTCGCTGATTGGCATATGCAGCACCTCGGCGATGTTTTTGCCCTTGAAGCGAATCTCGAGAGTGTCTCGGTTGTAGCGCGCGCCCTTGCACACCTCGCACGGCACGTACACATCGGGGAGGAATTGCATCTCAATACGAATCGTGCCGTCACCTGAACACGCCTCGCATCGCCCACCCGGAACGTTGAAGGAGAAACGACCAGGTTGATACCCGCGCACTTTGGCGTCTGGAGCGTTTGCGAAGAGCTTGCGGATGTCGTCGAACACACCCGTATACGTTGCGGGGTTCGACCGCGGCGTTCGACCAATCGGCGATTGGTCCATGTCGATGACTTTGTCGAGTTTTTCGATTCCCGTCACCGTTTTGTGGCGGCCGGGTGAGTCCTTGGTGTTGTAGATCTTCTGCATGAGCGCGGGAAGCAGAATGTCGCGCACCAAAGTGCTCTTGCCACTGCCCGATACACCGGTAACTGCAACAAAGCACCCGAGCGGAATCCGCACATCGATGTGTTTCAAATTGTGTTCGCGCGCACCTTTGACGACGAGCGCATCGGTACCGATGGCACGTCGTCTCGCAGGAACCTCGATGGACCGTTTGCCTGACAGGTATGCACCGGTCACGGACCCAGAAACTTTCTCGATTCCCTTTACCGCACCGCTGTACACGACTGCGCCACCGTGTTCCCCGGCCCCGGGCCCGATGTCCACGATCCAATCGCTGGCACGAATGGTGTCTTCGTCGTGCTCGACCACCAGCACCGTGTTGCCGAGGTCGCGCAGACGGTGCAGGGTGTCGATGAGGCGATGGTTGTCGCGCTGGTGCAACCCGATCGAGGGTTCATCCAGCACATACAAGGTTCCGACGAGACCCGACCCAATCTGGCTCGCCAAACGGATACGTTGCGCTTCGCCGCCGGCCAGGGTGGCAGCGGAGCGCGAGAGGTTGAGGTAGTTCAATCCCACGTCGAGCAAGAAGCCGAGCCGCGCGTTGATTTCCTTGGTGATTCGCTCGGCAATGATCTTTTCACGCTTCGTCAAGGTGAGACCCGCCAAGAACTTGGCCGAATCACCAATCGACATGCCGCACACGTCGGCGATGGTGTTGCCGTTCACTTTGACCGCCAGCGATTCTGGCTTCAAACGCGCTCCTTTGCAGGCCGAACATGGCTTTTCGCGCATGTAACTTTCGTACTGTTCCCGCTGGTGGTCGCTTTCGGCGGTTTCGTGGCGCCGCTTCAACCACGGAATCACGCCTTCGAATGCCGTGCTGTACTCCCGCACCTTTCCGTAACGATTGCGGTACTTGACGATGACGTTTTCACCGAGACCGTGCATGATGATTTTTTGGTGCTTGGCGCTGAGTTTTGACCAGGGCTTTTTGGTGTCGATGCCTTCTTCTTGCGCAACTGCCTCGAGCATGCGAATGAAGTACATGGTGTGGGCGCTGCGCCAAGGGGCGATTGCCCCGCCGCTGACGCTGAGATCCGGATCGGGAACGACGAGATCCACGTCGACTTCATAGGTGGTGCCCAATCCGAGGCATTTCTCACACGCCCCGTAGGGAGTATTGAACGAAAAATTGCGGGGGGCGAGTTCCTCGTAGGAGGTACTGCACTTGGGGCACACCAATTGCTGACTGAAATTCAGAACATCAGTGGCCGCATCACCCTTTCCCATCACTTCTACGGTGGCAATACCGTTGGCCAACCGCAGAGCGGTTTCCATACTGTCGGTCAACCGTCGAGTAATGCCGTCCTTGCGCACCAAGCGGTCGATGATGACATCGATCGTGTGCTGCTCATATCGTGCCAATTTCTTGCCGGATTTCTGGAAATCGGCGATTTCGATAACTTCACCGTCGACCCGCGCCCGAGTGAAGCCTTGACCCAACAGATCAACCAACAGTGAGTCGTACTCACCTTTGCGACCACGCACGACGGGTGCCAGCACTTGGAAGCGGGTGCCCTCCTTCAACTCCATCACTTGATCGACAATTTGTTCGGGTGTCTGTTTGGTGAGACGCTCGCCATCTTTCACACAGTGCTGGATACCTATGCGGGCGTACAGCAAGCGAAGGTAGTCGTACACCTCAGTGATGGTGCCCACCGTCGACCGCGGGTTTCGTGAGGCCGACTTTTGGTCGATGGAGATGGCTGGCGACAACCCTTCGATGACATCCACATCGGGCTTGTCCATTTGTCCCAGGAACTGTCGGGCATACGCACTCAAACTCTCGACGTAGCGTCGCTGACCTTCGGCGTAAATGGTGTCGAATGCCAAACTGCTCTTGCCAGAACCCGACAAGCCGGTCAGCACGATCAGCCGATCGCGTGGCAACTCGAGGTTGATGTTCTTCAAGTTGTGCTCGCGCGCACCGCGAATGACGATTGAGTCGGTCACAATGTCACGCTAATTCTTCGGCTTGCCTTCACGAAGTTCTCTGCGCAACTCGCGAATCTCGTCACGCAGCCGTGCCGCTTGCTCGAAATGCAATTCCAAGGCGGCTTGATGCATCTCTTCTTCGAGAGTTCGCACCAATCGCTCCAGCTCGCTGGCACCCAGCGCTTTCAGGTCACGAATCACCTTGTCGCGTTCGCGGGACACCCGTTTGCCTTTGCCCGGGTACGGAGCGGTTTCGTCGGGCCGCAGCAGGGCGAGGATGTCGCCAACGGCCTTGCGGATCGTCTTGGGCTCGATACCTCGTTCTTTGTTGTACGCAATTTGTTTTTCGCGACGAGCGTTGGTCAAACTGATCGCCGACTCCATCGCCGCCGTGCGTTTGTCGGCATACATGATGACTTGGCCGTCCACGTTGCGAGCAGCACGGCCAATCGTTTGAATGAGCGACGTTTCGGAACGAAGGAAACCTTCCTTGTCGGCGTCAAGAATTGCCACGAGTGACACCTCCGGAAGGTCCAACCCCTCACGCAGCAGGTTGATGCCGACGAGTACGTCAAACTCCCCGAGCCGTAGGGCTCGCAGAATCTCGATGCGCTCGATGGTGTCGATGTTGGAGTGCAGGTACCGCACCCGCAAGCCTTGCTCCAGTAGGTACTCCGTGAGATCTTCGGCCATCTTTTTGGTCAACGTGGTGATGAGCACGCGATCGCCTTTGCCGATGCGCTCGCGAACATTGACGATGATGTCGTCGATTTGTCCCTTGGTCGGCTTGACGATGACCTCCGGATCGATCAAACCCGTCGGTCGCACGATTTGCTCCACAATCTGTACCGAGTTGGCAATTTCGAACTTGGCTGGGGTTGCCGACATGAACACACATTGGTTCACACGTTCGAGTGTTTCTTCGAAGCGCAACGGGCGATTCTCTGCTGCACTTGGCAGACGGAACCCGTGCTCGATGAGGGTGCCTTTGCGTGCGCGATCCCCAGCGAACTGTCCATACAACTGCGGAACTGCAACATGGCTTTCGTCGACCACCAGCAAGAAGTCATCGGGGAAGTAATCGAGCAAGGTGAACGGAGGATCGCCCGGGTTGCGACCATCGATGTGCATGGAGTAGTTCTCGATGCCGTTGCAGTAACCCATTTCTTGAATCATCTCCAGGTCGTAGCGCGTACGCATCCCCAAGCGCTGGGCTTCGAGCAGTTTGCCGTTGGTGTTGAACCACTCAAGTCGCTCGGCGAGTTCTTTTTCGATGCGGGCAATCGCCGTTCGCATTCGCTCTTCACCCGCCACGTAATGCGTGGCAGGAAACACGAGAATTTCAGTTGGGGTGTTCAACGTTTCGCCGGTTACCGGGTCTACTTCGCTGATGCGCTCGACGGTGTCGCCGAACATTTCGATGCGCGTCACGGTGGATTCGTACGCGGGTTGTAATTCGATGGTGTCCCCGCGCACGCGAAAATTGCCGCGTCCGAGCGCCGTATCGTTGCGCTCGTACTGCAGATCGACCAGACGACGCAGAATCGTTTGTTGGTCGTAGTCGACACCCTGGTGAAGTTCCAGAAGATGGCCTTTGTACTCGTCGGGGTCGCCCATGCCATAGATACAACTCACCGAGGCCACCACGATGACATCGCGACGCGTGAGCAGTGCCGCGGTTGCAGAATGGCGCAGACGGTCAATCTCATCGTTGATCGATGAGTCCTTCTCGATGAACGTGTCGCTGGACGGGATGTAGGCCTCTGGCTGGTAGTAGTCGTAGTAACTCACGAAGTACTCCACTCGATTGTGCGGAAAGAACTCGCGCATCTCCTGGGCAAGCTGGGCTGCCAGGCTCTTGTTCGGAGCAAGGATCAGGGTCGGCCGCTGCACTCGTTCGATGGTCCACGCCATCGTGGCCGACTTTCCCGAACCCGTGATGCCCAGCAAGGTTTGAAAACGATCCCCGCGTTCGATACCAGCAGATAGCAACGCAACGGCCTGCGGCTGGTCACCCGCAGGCTCGTATTCCGATACCACCTGAAAAGCGTGTTTTGCCTGCGTGTCCACCACGCGGTGAGTTTACGAGTTCGGTGCGCTCGACATCCGACCCGCCCCGGGGGTCGCAGGTGGCAGGGAGCACATCCAGCGCCATGCAGCACTCACCTGCACCGCTAGCTCCAGACGTGATCCTGAATTGTCGATGATCCAATCAGCAGCGGCACGACGTGCGCTGCGAGTTGTTTGCCGTGCGATACGCGCGCGGGCGTCGGCTGCATCGAGACCACGCTGTGCCACGAGTCGCTCAACTGCGATGTCCGGGTCGAGGTCAACCACCACCACACCGCACAAACCCATTCGCGGATTCTCCACGAGCAGCGGTACGTCGAGTACGACGACTTTGTCGCTGGTCTCTAGTTCTGCGATACGGCGCATCATTTCCACACCGACGGCAGGGTGAACGATTTTGTTCATGTCAGCCAATGCGGCGGGGTCGCCAAATATCTTGCTGGCAAGGGCCGGCCGATCGAGATGACCACTTGCTGCGACCACTTCTGGACCAAAACGTTCGACGATGCGATCGAACACCTGTTGTCCAGGACGCTGCAGATCCCGCACGATGGCATCTGCATCGATGATGACCGCACCGTGTGTCGCCAGTTGCGAAGATACGACCGACTTCCCCGAACCAATTCCACCAGTGAGGCCAACGAGGATCACAATGTCACCTCGCAGCGGTCGAATCTATGAGTTGGTTTGACCTTCGGCTTGGAACATGTCGCCCCATGCCGCTTCTCGAGTTGCGTCGTCGGTGCCCACCCAGTTGCCCTGATCATCGGCTTTGAATTGGTCGCGATACTCGGGTGCCAATTCGCCGCCTTCGGCAGCCTGCTTGATCGACACGCTGATACGGCGTCGCGCCAAATCCAGGTCGATGATCTTGACCCACAACTCCTCGCCCGGCGTCACCACCTGCTCGGGTGCTTCGACGTGATGGGTGGACATCTCCGAGATGTGCACCAATCCTTCGATGCCATCCCCAACTTGTACGAACGCACCGAACGGCACGATCTTCGTGACGCGACCGTACACCAATTGATTGACGGCATGAGTTGCAGCGAATGACTGCCATGGATCTTGCTGTGTGGCCTTCAAAGACAAACTGATGCGCTCACGATCATTGTCGATTTCCAGCACCTTAACTTCGACTTCATCGCCAACCTTGACGATGTCGTTTGGATTGTCTACGTGCTTCCATGACAATTCCGACACGTGGATGAGACCGTCCATGCCGCCGAGATCGACGAACACACCGAACGCCACGATGGATGAAACGCGACCCTTGCGCACCTCGCCAACCTTCAGATTGACGAGGAAACCATCGCGGCTCTCGCGCTGAGTGGCTTCCAACACGGCGCGGCGCGACAACACCACGTTGTTGCGCTGACGATCGAGTTCGAGGATTTTGGCTTGGACCTTCTGGCCGACGTACGGGGCCAGATCCTTCACACGACGAAGCTCTACGAGTGAGGCAGGAAGGAAACCGCGCAGACCGATGTCGACGATCAAGCCACCCTTCACTTCTTCGATTACCAAACCCTCGACGGTGCCATCTTCTTTCTTCACACGCTCAACGTCACCCCAAGCGCGCTCGTATTGCGCACGCTTCTTGGACAACAGCAGGCGACCCTCTTTGTCTTCCAGCGTCAATACCAGGGCTTCGATTTTTTCACCAAGCGACACCACGGTGTGTGGATCGATGTCTTGACGGATGGAAAGTTCTCGACCGAGGATCACGCCTTCGGTTTTGTAGCCGATTTCCAAGAGCACTTCTTCGCGGGTGATCCGCACGACGGTACCGGTCACCAGTTTGCCTTCTTTGATTTCG
>JBEDEI010000098.1:0-5857 GCA_041175765.1 Actinomycetota bacterium
GCGCGTGAATACGGCAAGATGGGCAAGAGTTTGAAAAACATCGTCACACCCGACGAGATGTACGACGAATACGGCGCCGATACCTTCCGCCTCTACGAGATGTCTACTGGCCCACTCGACGCCAGTCGCCCGTGGAATACGCGCGACGTGGTGGGGATGCAGCGATTTTTGCAGCGAGTGTGGCGCAACTTGGTGGATGAAGACACCGGTGAACTCACGGTCAGCAACGACGCATGCCCCGATGCTTTGTTGCGTGTCTTGCATGTGACCATCGATGGCGTACGACGCGACATGGATGGCCTGCGCTTCAATACCGCCATCGCCAAGTTGATCGAGCTCAACAATGCGCTTACGAAACATGCGGAAGCCACGGGTTCTACCCCGCGAGTCGTCGCCGAGGCTCTCACGCAGATGCTCAGCCCACTGTGCCCGCACTTGGCAAACGAACTGTGGGAACGCCTCGGGCGCACCGATGAAATTACTTATGCACCATTTCCTGTGGCCGACCCAGCACTGCTCGTTACCGACACCGTTGAAGTGCCCGTGCAAGTGAATGGCAAGGTGCGGGCCCGATTGAATGCGCCATCGGGTGCAACCGACGAGGTGCTCACCGCACTCGCGCTCGCCGACGACAAGGTGATTGCGGCTCTGGCAGGCAGCGCGCCACGAAAAGTCATCGTGGTGTCAGGTCGCCTGGTAAACATCGTCGTTTAACGACGAAGGTACGCACCGGCACGCCCAATTGCCGCGAGATCCACCCCGCGGAACATGAGCAGAATCACGCGATTCACTCCCCAACTACGCCATCGCTCGATGCGCTCATCGAGCACATCGGTGCGCAACAACGCTTCATCAAAGTGCTCCCACACCGACACGATGAATGGCAACTTCTCGGCGCGCTCCTGCACGGCAGCCTGCACTACTTCCTGCGCATAGGTAGCCGATCCGCACACATTAATACCGTCGGTGCGCTGTGCCGCGATGCGTGCCAATGCAGTGGAGTTGACACCCAAGATGATCGGCGGTCGCGGTGTCGGCGCGATGAATGTGGCGAGATCGTCACGGCGGTCTGGCGACCACACTTCATCGATGAGATCCAGCGTGTCGAGCAGCACGCGATGTCGGTCGGCCATCTTGGTCGGTTGCTCCACTCCGACGGCGCGACGCTCTGCTGACCATTTGGTGTTTGGCGCAGACCCTGCACCCAGGCCGAGCACACAGCGCCCACCACTGATGTGTTGCAGCGTTGCCGCGGCGTTCGCGGTAATTACGGGCATGCGATTGGCTGCATTGGCAACCAATGGACCCAACTGAATGCGCGAGGTGATTGCTGCGAGCGCGCCGAGCGTGGTGAAACATTCGGGCATCTGCGGGGCTGCCATCACCTGACCGGCGAGGTGATCAGCCGTCCAAAACGTATCAAAGCCAGCAGTCTCGGCGCTGCGTGCTGCATCGGCAATCTGTGGCCACGGGACATTGCCGGGGTTGACCTGAATATCGAAGGTGATGGGTGTCGTTGTCACTGCCCTCATCCTCGCATGGTGCGCCAACGTGAGTCATTCACGGTGATTACTCGGGCGAGAAAATCCTCACCAGTTTCACCCCACGAATACTCCATGTACTGCGGGTCGCCTACTTGATACGAAAAAACACCGTTCACCATGCCGAATTCATATGCACATGACGGCGCAATGATCGCCGGAACTCCGGCAAATGCCGCAAAGCACGACATGTGCGCATGACCCGCAACGAGTGCATGCACTCGTGCGCCGCGAGCAGTGGCCGAACTCACTGCTGCTTGTAGTCGTGCAAGTGACTCGTTGTCGAGACGAATGTTGTCGAGCGTCTTGCTGCCCACCGATACACACGGATGATGCATGGCAATGATTGCTGGTGTTTCGCCAAGTTGCGCGGCGAGCCATTCCGTTTGTTCGGCATCCAGCGAACCGCCGTCGTTGCCACGTCGTGTGGAGTCGAGCACCACCACTCGAGTGCCAGGTAGGTCGATGGTGTAGTCACATCGACCGTTGCGTGACGGCAATGAAAAGAGTCGTTGCATCTTGACCGAGTCGTCGTGATTCCCGGGTGCCAACCACACCGGCACCGTCGCAGAGGCGATTACTTGCGCAAAGGCCGCATACTCCGCATCCGTGCCGGCCTTGGCCGCGCAGTCACCGGTGATGATGATTCCCCTGCTCCGCCGCGAGGCGTGAACAAGTGCACGTTGCAAGTTCTCTCTCGGTTGTGCACCTTCGTGCGTCAACTCATCGGCGCCAGGGATGTGCGTGTCGGTGATGTGAGCAATGACGGTGCGCGGCACCTGCTCAGCGTAAACCAGTAATTGGATTCAATGAAGAAAACGCTCGTGGAGCTGAGGGGAATTGAACCCCTGACCTCTTGCATGCCATGCAAGCGCTCTACCAATTGAGCTACAGCCCCGAAATCGCCTCACTCAATCTATCGGACGTCCGTAGTCGGCTCCGCTTTGGGTTGCAACGCTCGACGAGCGCCAACTGCGCCCGCGAGCCCGCATCACGCTGGAATTTCTTCCGTGGAGTAGCAACCAGCAATCGGCATCGCTCGTTCGTCAAAGACGGTCGGGTCGGAGAGTTCAGATTCCCATGCGGCCATCGCCGACTCCATCGCTTGCACCATTGCCGACTTCTTTGCTGGATCAAGGAAACTCGAAACGCATGCATGCCAAGCCTGATTCGAATTCTTCTTTGAAAAAAGGATACCGATCTCCACTACGCCGAGGCCTTTGGCTTTCCAATGTGGGTTGTAGTCACTCACCGTTGCAAGAACGTCGCCTGCCGTGACTTTCTGACCGACCGTCACCACTGGATTGATGACGTGCTCATGTTCAAACGACACGAGAGATTGACCATTTACGCACGGAAACTTCTGACTGGCAATCATCACAGTGAAGTCACCGCTGTAGAGCTTCTCAACTTTGCACACGGTGCCGGTAATCATCGACACAACTTTCGTCTCCAGCGGTAGCCAGAACGAAATCTGCGGAGATGCCTTGCCGAGAACCGTTTGTAAGGCAATCGGGTCGATCAACAATCGATACTGAGCATTGTCACGCGCCGCATTTTCTCCTCCAAAAGTTGGCGGGACCACCCCGCGAATCTTCATATCTCCCGCGTAACCCGTCGAGGTCGAATACGGGGCCAGATTGAAGCCCCAATTCTGAATGATGGAGGGAATCTCTGCCTGTGAGGTGAGACTCGTGGCCGACTGCACAGTCGTAGTTGTTGAGCCACCACCGGCGGTGCGCGAAGGCGTGCTACTCGAGAACCAGAACGCGCCCTTCGCTGTTTTCCTACAAACAAATCGAGTCTTTTTGACGAGGCGCTGCTGACCCGCCATTGCGCACTTCGTTCCCTCAATCTCGAAGGAACGTGCCGATGTAACGCTGGGAACACCAGCGACGAGAATTACCAAGGCAACTACAGTCGCTCGAAGCCGCATCGTCATCAAACACTAACCAAATCGACGAGCCCTATCGCCAAGCGACAGTTGGTCGGTCGCGATACAACCGCTCGATCTCGTAGAAGCGCCGTGTATCTTCGGCAAAGATGTGCACGACGACGTCGCCGTAGTCGAGCAGTATCCACTGCGACTCGCTGATGCCTTCAGTGCGCACGGGCGAGCGGCGATGCTCAAGGCGAATGCGGTCTTCGACTTCCCCGGCGATGGTGCGCACGAGTCGTGGGTTACCGGCACTAGTCACAACGAACAACCCAACAATCGGCATCACCTCTGACACGTCGATGACACGAATGTCGCTGCCTTGTTTGTCGTCGGCAGCACGGGCAGCCGAGCGGGCAACTTCGAGTGTGTCGGTGTCTACGCCAGTGGTCATAATGTTCCTGTCCACTGTGGCGGCAGAATCATCGGTTGCGCACCGTTTCGGCAAAATTGCTGCCCAAGGTGACTGCTGCGGCAATGCCCGTCACCGGTGTCGACCACTCACTTTCCTCAATAGCACCCAAACTGCCGGCCAACAGAGCCGTTATCTGCTGGGCAATGTTGCCGTCAGCGGCAACCATGGTGTCGGGTAGTTCCTGGGCCGAGATCTCGCGCATCACACCGACCCCGATGCCCGCCTCAAGGAATGCAGCCACCGCAGCACGGCTCACCAAGGGATCGTTGAACGGGCTGTCAATCATCACGGTGAACGGCGCATCACCACCCACCAGTGCACTGGGCGCCACGGATGCAAACACCATCACCACTTCGGCTCGATCAAGTGAATACAGGTCGAGTCGGCGCGGGTTGAGCGAGCGGTCGAGCACTGGCGCTGCACTCAACTGCCACACCTGAAGTGCTCCGCCCATCACCCGACGCATGAAGTTGGTGACGTCTGCCAAACCAGCCGGTGTGGTGTCGGCTTCCGATGGAATGTCCAGCCCACCTCCGACTCGATTCACGATGCCGTTCCACACTTCGCGATGTCGCGCAAAGCGCAACGATTCTTTTTCTTTGTCGCCGCGAGCGAGCAGGATGTCGACTACACGATCAATCGGATACGTTTCCTCGCCGACGCTGGCCAGTTTCGTCGGCGTGCCGTCCACTGCAACAGTGACGACTTCGCGATCCAACAGCACATTCACGCCACCCATCGGCGCAAACAGGTTGATGAGCTCTACTCGCCCCAACGCGCCGACCGCAACGAACGACACATCCAAGACGCCCTGTACTTCATTTGCCAGACCGTTCAACCCATCTTGGGCGTACACGTCGGCCAATCGGCGTGATACTTCCGCTGGCTCATTCTGTTTCTCCGGAACCGCCACTTCGGTTGCCGTACCAATCGGCACGAGTACCACGGTGCCACCCACTCCGTCTGCGGCAAGCGTTGCCACAAACACATGGAGCAACTGACCGCCCTGGCCAGTGACAGCAATGAGTGCTGCAGGCGTATCGGGAATCGCCACACCTTGTTGAGTAACCGAAGTTGCTGCACGCGAATCCAACAACTGATTCCACGCGGTAGCGATTCCAAGCGGCAGAGCGAGCGCTGCTGCAACACCCGAGGCCACGGCAATACGCAGTGCGCGTACTTGCCGAGAATGGAAGACGGTCACGTGGTGCTCATCGCGACGCCATATAGACCACGGCGACGAATCTCCGACAACACTGTTGCAGGAATATCCTGCGAAACATCATCGCCGGCTCGCAGTTGGTCGCGCAGGTGCGTGCTGCTCACTTCCATGGGCGGCACCACCAACATCTTCCAATCCCGTTGTGCGTCGGTGACATACCCGGGGCGGTCCACCACCACGATGGTGGCCAGGTGGCCGATGGCTACCGACTCGTGCCACGATGGAAAGTCGTCGACCAGATCGCGACCAATAATCAAAAACAGTTCGTCTCCCGGATGGGCAGCGGCAAGTTCTCGCAGGGTCACCACGGTGTAGCTCGGCCCGCCACGACGAATCTCCATGTCGCTGACCACCACACCGTCCTCGCCCTGTGCAAGTGCGTGCACCAAGGCCAAGCGGTCGGCGGCCGGTGTCACCTGGCGCTCCGTCGACTTCTTCCATGGATCGTTGGCAACCACCAACACCACCTGGTCCAGACCGAGATGCTGGCGAGCAGCCCGTGCGACCGCCACATGACCTCGATGGGGTGGATCAAAGGTGCCGCCGAACACCCCGATACGTTGCGGCACGCAGGGAATTCTAGGAGTTACCCACACGCAGCCCGCACGACACGTGGGCGTGAATCCTTGATTTCATGCGCGCAGGTGGGGCTTCTATCAGGATTCTGGTGATTTTTGCAACATCCCCCTTGACAACGTGCGTAACAATCCTGTAACTTCGTTACTCCCCCGAATACCTCGAAT
>JBEDEI010000099.1:0-2724 GCA_041175765.1 Actinomycetota bacterium
ACCACGGTTTCTGCAACCAGGACAAGAGATTGCACTGGGCATCGAGGGCCTAGGGCAACAACACGTTAGAACCATCGCAACGCCCTAATAAGGGATTCGCATCTCCAATTAGTTCGTCAGCTGCCTTGGATTTTTTCCCACTCTTCAAGGGTCAGGAGCACTTCGCGGGGCTTGGAGCCTTCGCTAGGGCCCACGATGCCGCGCTGCTCCAGCAAGTCCATCAAGCGACCGGCGCGGGCGAAACCCACTTTCAGTTTGCGTTGCAACATCGAGGTGGAGCCCAGTTGCGTGCGGGCAATCAGGTCAATGGCGTGCTTCAGCAACTCGTCGTCGTCTTCATCACCGGTCGTGCCGCCAGGCAGCTCCCCTGCTCCGGCACCTGTAGCACCACCTTCGATGCCTGATACGTAAGAAACTTCTGGTGACTGACGCTTCCAGTGCGCCGTGATGTTGCGCACTTCACTCTCGCCCACCCATGCCGACTGCACACGCTGCGCCACGCTGGTGTTGCCAGGCAGCATGAGCAAGTCACCCTTGCCCACGAGCTTCTCTGCACCAGGCTGATCCAGAATCACTCGGCTATCGGTGAGGCTGGAGACGGCGAACGCCATTCGTGCTGGAATGTTGGCCTTGATCACACCGGTGATCACGTTCACGCTCGGGCGCTGCGTAGCAACGATCAAGTGGATGCCAACTGCGCGCGCCTTCTGCGCAATGCGGGTGATGCATTCTTCTACGTCGCGTGCCGCCACCATCATGAGATCGTTCAACTCATCGACCACCACCACGATGAACGGCAAACGATCGAACTTCTTGGTGGCTTCGGCAGCGGTGTCATCGTCGGAGTTGAGTTCGCCACGGTCGTACGCGGCGTTATAACCACTGATGTCGCGGAATCCAGCTTCCACCAGCACGTCGTAGCGACGCTCCATTTCCTTCACCGCCCAGCCGAGAGCATTGGCCGCTTTCTTTGGCGCCGTAACTGGCTGTGTCAACAGGTGCGGCAAGCCCGCATACTGGCCCATTTCCACCTGCTTGGGGTCGATCAGAATCAGGCGAACTTGCTCGGGTGTCGTGCGCATGAGGATGGAAGTGATGATGCAGTTGAGCACGCTCGACTTGCCTGCACCAGTGGCGCCGGCAATCAGCAAGTGCGGTGTAGTGGAGATGTTGAGGAACACTGGTCGACCGGCGATGTCTTTGCCGACGCCAACCTCGAGTGGGTGCTGCGCCGACTTCGACTCCGGGGCGGTGAGCAGGTCGCCCAACGACACCAAGTCGCGCGCATCGTTGGGAACTTCGATGCCGATTGCCGATCGACCAGGTATCGGGGCCAAGATACGAACGTCGATGGCCGCCATCGCATACGCAATGTCTTTCGACAGCGACGTCAGGCGTGCCACTTTGACACCTTCACCAAGTTCGAGCTCGTAACGCGTCACCGTGGGACCGCGGGTGAAACCCACGAGTTTCGTATCGACACCATGTGACGACAACGCAGCGACGAGCGCATCACCACGCTCGGCAACTGCTTCTTCGTTTGCTCGTTTGTTGCTGGTGAGGGCCAGCATGTCGAGTGGTGGCAGCGACCACGATGACGGCTGGGCGCCGGGGCCAAGCGGCATCTGTTGCTGTACTGCTTTGACGGGCTTGGCGGTTGGCTCGGGCTTTGGCTTCACTACTCGTAGGCGGGCTTTACGCGGCTTTCGCTCGGATTGCGATCGGTCTCCATTTTCGCCGCTGTCGTCGTCACCTTCGTCGTTGCCTTCATCATCGGCGTCACGCGAATAGTCGTACACATCACCGCGAGCAGTGGCTTCCTCGTGTTCGCGACGTGCCGCATCAAGATCATCGATTCCTGCTACGACACTTCCCTCGCTCTCTACGTCGTACGGGGTGTCACCGCCCTCGCGGTAACGACGCGCTGCAGCATCCAACTTGCCGAAGAGACCACTAATGGAACGCAACAAATCCGGTAACGACTTGCCTGATGCCAACATCAGACCGAGCACAATCGTTGGCGCGAGGATGACGACGGCACCGACCGGTGAAAGTGAAGTTTCGAGTGGCTCACCAACCAACCAACCCAGCCACCCGCCTGCTCCTTCGAGTGCGCCGAGAGACAACTCCATTTCATTTGCAGCCAGGAACACATGCATGACACCAAGCAGTGCCACCGACACCACGAGCCACCCGAATGTCAAACGCACACGGTGCTCGATGCTCACACGCTTGAGCAATGCAACCCCAAGACCGAGGCAGACGAGGGGCAGAACATACCGCCCAAGACCCACCGTCCAGCGCAAAGCGGTGTCGAGACCCCGACCTACCGGACCGACCACGCTCACATACACCGAAAGCGATGCCAGCACCCCCAGGACCACAAAGAACATGCCCATCAATTCGCTGGCACGCGCGGCCAACATCGGCTTCAGTACGGGGTCGCCCTGTACTACGCGAAAGGTGGTCGAAGGGTCGACCTCGTCGTGGCTGCGGCGGATCTCGCCCGACGAGGCACGACGGCGCGATGTGGCTTTTCTGGCGCTAGACGGCACCCTTACAAAGTACCCGTGGGGTGGGTGATGCTTGGGGATTAGTGCGCGCGCGCGGCAACCAAGTTCGCCATCACCTTGGCAGCACGTTCGGCCAAACCAGCAGGTGGCGGACCCATCGGCAAACGGGCCTCACCCACGTCGAGCCCGAGATGATTCATCATCACTTTTG
>JBEDEI010000100.1:0-6423 GCA_041175765.1 Actinomycetota bacterium
ATGGAGATGCCATCGATACCTGGCTGACGGCCGACTCGCCGCCACTCGAAGTGTTGCAAACGGCAGCCAACGACCGTGTGGTTGCAGCCACCGTCAGCACCGCGGTCAACAATGTGCGCAACAGCGGTGCCGCACTCATCGAACCAACAACGACAACGTTGTTCTAAAGCGCGCCTGCCACACCGTCTTTGCGTAGTTGGGTTGCGAGTTTGTGTGCCGCAGCCGCCAAACGTTCGGCGGAGACACCCTGTTCTTGATGGGCGAAGTTGAGGTTCGCCATTTCGCTGGCTGGTATGCAATGCAAGTGGCAGTGGTTCACTTCGAAACCGGCGATCACCAAGCCCACGCGGTCGCTTCCGAACGCCGATCGCTGTGCCAAGCCCACTTGACGAGCCACATCGAACACATGCTTGTTGAGTGACGCTGACATGTCGACCCAGTGGTTGACAGGTTCACGCGGCACCACGAGCGCATGACCTTCGGTGATGGGTGCAATGGTCATGAACACCACACAGAGGTCGTCTTTCAGCACGAAGTGCCCGGGTAATTCGCCATCGATGATGCGCGTGAAGAGCGAACTCATCTGCGCGACTGTAGCGCACGCCAACTAGCCTTCGCACCGATGGGAAAATCGCTGGCCACCTGGCCAAACGCGGTAACTCTGGCGCGTTTGCTGTGCTTACCTTTGTTCCTCTGGCTGCTGTTTGCGCGCGATGACAGGGAAGCGGCTGCGTATTTGCTCGGCGTATTGGGCATCACTGATTGGATCGACGGCTGGCTGGCGCGCCGTCTCGACCAGCGCAGCGATTTCGGTGCCGTGTTTGACCCAGCAGTCGACCGATTGTTGTTCATCGTTGGCGTTGGATCAATCGTGATAGACGGTGCGGTGCCGGCATGGTTTGGGTTGGCGGTGGTGGGGCGAGAAGTGTTCGTTGCAGCGATGATGGTGATCGGCACCGCCCTGGGAATGCCACGCTTTGCGGTGAATCAATGGGGCAAGAACTACACGTTTGCCCTCATGATTGCGTTTCCGTTGCTCTTGATGGGGGTCAGTGATGCGGGTTGGGCTTTGGGTGCACGCAATGCGGGTTGGGCAATCGGCGCGCCCGGATTAGTGATTTGCTACCTCACCGCAGTGTTGTACGTGCCGCAAGTAATCAACGGCGTGCGGAGTGCCCGCCAGCAGCGAGCGGCTTCTCACTCAGTCTCTACCTGAGGCTACGGTTGAGGGCATGCTGGTACCAGAAGAGTTGCTGTACACCCCCCAACATGAGTGGGTGCGAATCACCGGCGGCGTCGCTCGAATCGGTATCACCGACTACGCACAAGACGCCCTCGGGGATGTGGTGTTCGTCGGGGTGCCGACCATTGGTACTGCGGTGGTTGCCGACCAGTCATTCACTGAAGTGGAGAGCACCAAGAGCGTGTCAGACATCTATGCACCGGTGTCGGGCACCGTCACCGCGGTAAATGATGTGCTGGCAACCCAACCTGAACTCCTGAATGCCGATCCATATGGCGCGGGTTGGATCTGCGAAATCACCCTGGATGGTCCCGCTCCGCAACTCTTGGATTCAGCGGCGTACAGCGCTCTCGTCGCGGGTTGAGCATGCAGTACACGTTCTGTAATCAGTGTGGGCATCGCAATCCGCCTTCGTCGACGTTCTGTTCGGCGTGCGGTGCAGTGCTCGACAAGCCAGGCTTGCGCACCAATGTGCTGCCAAAAACCGATCCCCTCACCGATGGGGTGTTCGATGACGACAATGCCGTCGTTCACTCGGGTGAGGTTGCCGTCGGTGAAGTCATGTTGGTGGTGCGACAAGGCCCCGAGATTGGCACCCGCTATCCACTCGCGGGTCAGAATGTCACCATCGGTCGAGTGCCGGACAACGGGATTCAACTGGATGATTTCACGGTGTCGCGTCAGCATGCGGTATTGGTCAATCAGGACGGTGCGTGGTTGGTGCGGGACTTGGGCTCATTGAACGGCACCTATGTCAACAATCAACGAGTTGATGAAGCCGTTTTACGTCACGGCGACGACCTGCAGATTGGGCGTTTTCGTCTCGTGGCCTTCTTCGGATGAACACGGTGCCCGAACACTATTTTTCGATTGGCGAAGTGTTGGCCATCGTCGCCGAAGAGTTCCCCGATATCACCATTTCCAAGATTCGGTTCTTGGAAAGCCAGGGTCTCATCAATCCGGAACGTACGAGTTCGGGCTACCGCAAGTTCACCAACAACGAAGTAGACCGTTTGCGTTTCATCCTGCGCGAACAGAAGACCAATTTCCTACCATTGAAAGTCATTCGGGATCGGCTGGAGGGTGAAACAAGCGACGGCTTACTGCGACCAGAGGACGTGACGGATCCGAGCATGCCGCGGGGCATCCGCGTGCCATCGCTCGGCCACCCGACGAATCGTCCACCCACCGAAGCGGTTACGGCACGGGGAACATCTTCGAGCAGCAGTACATCAGGGCGACAGCGTCCGCTTCGTTTGACGCGAGCGGATGTGCTCGACGCAACGAGTGTCGATGCGACAATGTTGTCGGAATTGGAAAAGATGAAGTTCGTTCGTCCACTGATGGTGGGAAGCGAGCCGTACTACGACGAAACAGACCGTGACATCGTGCACTTGGCCGGTCGGCTCGCCGCCCTCGGTATCGCTCCACGGGCGCTCATGGCGTGGCGTTTGTCGGCAGAACGCGAAGCAGATGTATTCGAGCCGTTGGTACGCGGCGCACTGAGTCGACGTGGTGGTGACACGCCGGGGGATACGCGAGATGAGGCGATGAAGCTGCTCGAGGATCTAATCACGCTCGGTGAAGAATTGCGCACTGCGTTGTTGCGAAACGTCACCAAAGGGCTACGCCACCACGCCTAGCGCATTGCTACGCTGACGAGATGAGCGCTGGCGACTGCGTCGATCTCGAATTGCTCGGTGTGCAAATCGAAACTCCAGCCAACGTGCCACTGATGCAACTGCGAGAACAAGATGGTGAACGACTACTCAGTATTTATATCGGCGCATCGGAATACATGGCCATAGAACATGCGATCGAAGGACGCGTTCCTCCGCGTCCGCTCACGCACGACCTGTTGGTCAACGTGTTTGAAGATCTCGGAGCACATCTACGAAGAGTGGTCATTACCGAAATGCGCGAGCACACGTATTTTGCCGAGATTCAGTTGCTTCATCAGGGCCAAACCCATGCCATTTCGTGTCGGCCCTCGGATGCCGTGGCCTTGGCGGTTCGAGCCGACATTCCCATTGCGGCAACCAGAACGTTGCTCGACGAAGTGGGGGTCGTAGCGCCGAAGGACACCGATGATTCCGAGGAAATCATCGGTGAGTTTCGCGACTTTATCGACAACATCAATCCAGAGGATTTTGAAACCACGTAACGGTTGGCATTTGGGTGGCTAGGGGCGTAGCGTGTGCCTACTCATGGTGGCGAGCAAGGTAAACCCGTTCGATTCTTTGCGAACCTACAGCGGCACGCAGGCAGCCGAGATCGTGGGCATCACGTATCGTCAACTCGATTACTGGGCACGCACGGATCTGGTGCGACCATCGGCGCATGATGCAGCCGGAAGTGGTTCGCGCCGCGAATACGTGTACCGCGACCTGCTCGAACTGAAAGTGATCAAAAACTTGTTGGATGCCGGCATCAAGTTGGAGAGTG
Source organism: Actinomycetota bacterium (assembly GCA_041175765.1). Taxonomy (GTDB): domain Bacteria; phylum Actinomycetota; class Acidimicrobiia; order Acidimicrobiales; family Ilumatobacteraceae; genus F1-60-MAGs027. The sequence goes on from JBEDEI010000100.1 coordinate 3,689, forward strand.
TGCGCACCGTCTTCAACTACCTTCGCCGTCACGTCACCACCGACGTTGCCTCGGCACATGTGGTAATCAGTGGGCAGTCCGTCGTGTTGTGCGATGGCGAACATCTCATCGATGCGGTACGTAATGGTCAAGGGGTGCTGAACGTTCTGCCGCTCGGCAATGTGAAGCAAGAGTTGGATGCCCGAATCATCGAGTTGAAGCGCACGAGCGAGCAAAGCTCCGTCGCAGCGCGCCCGGCATCTCCACAGCGCATCGCTCGATAGTCGCATGACGGAGCACCGTCGCTCGCCCCTCGATGCGCTCCATCGCGAGCTCGGTGCCAAAATGGTGCCGTTCGGTGGCTGGGACATGCCACTTTCGTATCCAACAGGAACCGTCGCCGAACACCTTGCATGCCGAAGTGATGCTGCACTCTTCGATGTGTCGCATTTGGGCACCGTGCGTGTGGCTGGGCCCGATGCACTGGAGCACCTACAACGAATGCTGACGAACGATCTGCGCAAGATCGCACCAGGTCGCGCGCAGTACACCCATTCGTGCAACGACGCAGGCGGTGTGAGTGACGACATCATCGTGTGGTGGTTGAGTGAGGATGTTTTTGACGTGATGCCGAATGCCTCCAATACGCAACGTGTTCGGGCTGCGGTGGGTGGTGTGGATACCACGAGTAGTCGCGCCATCTTGGCGGTGCAAGGGCCGCGTGCTCGTGAGCGGTTGTCCGTGGTGTCGGCGCAGGCAGCAAGTGTGAAGCGCTTCCGCGTGGAGGCGGTGAACGTGCTCGGTGTGGAGTGCGTGGTGGCAGGCACCGGCTACACGGGTGAAGATGGTGTGGAGATTGCGGTACCCGTTGCACATACAGAAGTGGTCGCTCGGGCGTTGCTTGCTGCTGGAGTGTGTGCAGCAGGTCTCGGAGCACGAGACACATTGCGCTTGGAAGCAGGGCTGCCATTGCACGGTCACGAATTGTCCGATGACATCACCACGTTGGAAGCCGCATTGGGCTGGGTAATCGGATGGGATAAACCCGAGTTCCGCGGCAAAGCAGCCTTGAGTGCCCAGCGCGAGGCAGGCGTCGGCCGCGTGTTGTGCGGGATTCGCACCGAGTCTCGCCGACCACCCCGCGATGGTGCGCGAGTGCTCATCGACGGAGTGGACGTCGGGGTGGTGACGAGCGGGAACTTTTCGCCAGTCCTGGGAACGGGGATTGCCTTGGCCTTGGTGTCGACCTCCGCGGCCGTGGTGGGCACATCGGTGGTGGTGCGGGTTCGCGACAGCGAATTAGCGGGGGTAGTGGTTCCTACGCCGTTTGTGCGCTCGACGTAGGGGGCTTGGCGTCGGGTGCCGGCGACTTGGGGGCCAGATTCGCGACGGCTTTGCTGGCCAATGATGGCAAGAACGACACCAACGAACCCGCCTGATCAGCCATGCCGGCAATACGGCGAATCGGATCCTCAACGTCGTCGAGCAATCGGTTGACTCGCGCTGCTGCTTGATTGAGATTGTCCATCGTTGCGCCAACGTTTTCCAAAGCCACTATCAACGCTTCCACCGTCCGCTTACCCTGTTCGGCCAGTTTCACGCCCTCGGTGACGGGGTCGATGCTGCGCAGCAATAACAGCACATCGTTGATGATTCTCTGGAGGTCGATGCCAGGTGGCGGGCTCTCGGTCACGGCTCAACGGTAGCGGTTTCGGTTAGATCTCCGTCGTTGCCAGAGCTTCCAGCGGTTCGCATGAACACACCAAGTTGCGATCACCGTGCGCAGCATCAATTCGCGAAACGGGTGGGAAATATGCGCGACTGCGGAGTGACGCCAAGGGATACAAAGCAAGCGAGCGGTCATACGGGCGACTCCACTCACCGACCACGTCATGCACGGTGTGTGGAGCATGTCGCAAAGGGGAATCTTCCACCGGCCACTCGCCGGCAGCCACGCGTGTGATCTCGTTACGAATGGCAATCATCGCATCACAGAAACGATCCAGTTCGGCGCGCGATTCGCTTTCGGTCGGCTCGACCATCAACGTGCCACCGACCGGAAAACTCATGGTCGGGGCATGGAAGCCGTAATCCATCAAACGTTTCGCCACGTCGTCGACGGACACACCGGTGTGTTTGGTGATGTCGCGTACATCCAGAATGCACTCGTGCGCAACCAAGTTGTTGGCGCCCGTGTACAGCGTGGGGAAATGGTCACGCAGTCGCGACGACACGTAGTTGGCACTGGCGATTGCTTGCTCCGTGGCGCGCCGCAGGCCGTCGGGGCCCATCATGCGCACGTACACCCACGAAATGGGAAGAATGCCGGCAGAACCAAAAGGTGCACCGGAAACGGCGCCTACTGCATGCGGCGCATCGATGGTTTGTGGTTGTAGGGGATTGCCCGGCAGGAACGGGGCGAGATGTGCGCGCACGCCCACCGGTCCGACACCCGGCCCGCCGCCACCATGCGGAATGCAGAACGTTTTGTGCAGATTGAGATGGCTCACGTCGGCACCGAAGTGGCCAGGTTTGGCCACGCCGACGAGCGCATTCAAGTTGGCTCCATCCACGTACACCTGTCCGCCATGGCCATGCACCACTTCACAAATGTGGCTGACTGCTTCTTCGAACACTCCGTGAGTAGACGGATAGGTGATCATGAGCGCAGCAAGATGATCACCGGCTTTCTCGCATTTGGCGGTGAGGTCGGCAACATCGACGTTGCCATTCGCATCGCATGCCACGACCACCAC
>JBEDEI010000101.1:0-4992 GCA_041175765.1 Actinomycetota bacterium
CTTGCAAACGAGCGTCGGGGTTCACTGCATGTGGGCGCCCGACGGCTTCGAGCAATGGGGAGTCAAAAATGCTGTCGGTATACGCAGCACACTCTGCGATGTTGATGGCGGCAGCATCGCAATACTCGCGCACACTGGCCAACTTGCCGCCCGACCACACGAAACGATTTTCGAACTCGCCGGTGTACAAACCACCGGCATCCACTGCGAAGCGTGTGGCTATCACATCGTCAAAGCCGATTGAATAGGCGAACTCTTCGATGAAATCAAAGGGAGTAGTTGTAGCGAGCACCAACTTGTCGCCAGCGGCACGATGCTGGTCCATGGTGGCTCGCGCAAATGGCTGCACCAAGGCGGTGAGTTCGGGAATGGCCGTGCGCACTGCATCGCGAATCGCACGGCGCGACTTGCCCTTCATGGCTGCAGCACCTTGGCGGGCAAGCAACATCGACGGCAGCGTTTCGCCGACCGTTTCAAACACGCGATACAACAACGACTCAAGTGGCACTGAGCCGGGCACGAGTTTGGCGGCACGCAACGATGCCGTGAGTACGGGCCCCGAAGCACCTTTCAGCAGCGTGCGATCCAGGTCGATGAACGCCGCTGTCGCCATGGCACAGAACGCTACGGCAGGCACACGCTGGCCTGCCCAACTGCGCGATGATGACGAGCCGAGCGTCTAGCCTTGCGCGCTGTGACGGTGATCGACCACGACGTGCACCTCTCCCGCAAGGTGCCGGGGGCCGCCAGTGCAGCGGTGCGCATGCTGGCAGGTGACCGCCGAGTGGTGTGGGCAGAAGTAGACGACGCGGTGCACAAAGGTGCCCTGTCGTCGGCGGCATCCCAGGTACTGCGCAACGCGGCCGTCATGGCACGCGACAAACGACTGCCGCTCGTGCTGGTGTTGGCGTCGTCGGGTGCCGACATTCTCGAAGGTGTATCGGCCCTGCACGGCTGGGGCGAAGCGGCACGCGAAATCACCCAATGCTCTGGTGTGGTGCCGATTCTTGCGATCGTCGACGGGCCGGCAGTGTCGGGCCCGGCTCTGCTCATTGGATTGTGCGACGTGGTCATCATGACGAACGAATCGTTTGCGTTCGTGTCGGGCCCCACCATGGTGATGCAAATGACCGGCGTTGACGTGAGCAACGAAGAACTCGGTGGCACAGCCATCCACAGTCGCGAAAGTGGTGTGGCGAACCTGGTGGCCAACGACATGGCACACGCAACTGCATTGCTCGAGGAAGTGTTGCGCTACCTCCCCGACCATGTCGACGAACTGACGGCGCCGATCGAGTCGGGTGACCGCAGCGATCGCCGCTGCCCAGATCTCAACACGATGTTGCCGACGGCGGCCACGGGTAGTTACGACGTGCGCAAAGTGATTGAAGCCATCGTGGATGACGGAGTGCATTTGGAATTGCGTGCTGGTTGGGCCAACAACGTGGTGACCACACTCGCATCAATCGGCGGACGCGCAGTAGGCATCGTGGCGAATCAGCCGCTCGCATTGGCCGGCACACTCGACATTCAGGCCTCACAAAAAGCCGCACGCTTCGTGGCGTTCTGCGACGCGTTCAACGTGTCGATTCTCACGCTGGTAGACACGCCCGGGTTCTACCCCGGCAAAGATTTGGAGTGGCGTGGCATGATTCGCCACGGTGCGCAGTTGGTGTTTGCCTATGGTCGCGCAACCGTGCCACGTGTGTGCGTGATTCTGCGCAAGAGCTACGGCGGGGCCTACATCGTGATGGATAGCAAACGGATGGGTAACGACGTGTGCTTGGCGTGGCCAACGGCTGAACTTGCGGTGATGGGCGCCGGACAGGCGGCGGCCATCCTGCAACGCAAAGCCACCCCCGAAGAACGTGCCGCATTCGAAGCCGACTACGAAGAACGCCTGCTGAACCCGTACGTGGCTGCCGAACGCGGCTACGTGGATGGCGTGATTACGCCCGAGGAAACGCGAATTGAAGTGTTGGCGGCTCTCGACATGCTGTCGAGCAAACGTGAGAAGTTTCCCAAGCGCAAACACGACAACGGCCCGCTGTAAATCGGGGCACTCAACTGCGTTGGCGTGGTTGGCAAGTAGCGTGAACGGCTGGGAGAGGAAGCTCCCAATACAGCAAGACGGAAAGGCCTAACGATGGCTGAAACGATCACGATTATTGACGACCGCACAGGCAAACAAGTGACTGTGCCGATCACCGGAGGCGCATTTCCCTCGTCGGCACTGCGCCAACTCGACCCGAAACTGCGCATGTACGACCCGGCGTTCTTGTCGACTGCCGCGTGCAAGTCGGCCATTACGTATTTGGATGGCGATGCGGGCATTTTGCGCTACCGCGGCTACCCCATCGAACAATTGGCCGAGAAGTCGACCTTCCTGGAAGTGGCATACCTGCTGTTGAACGGCGAATTGCCGAACACCAAGCAACTTGAAACGTGGACGTACGACGTCACCCACCACACGATGATTCACGAAAACATGCGCAAGCGATTCGTCGACGGTTTCCACCACGATGCACATCCGATGGGTATGTTCGTGTCGGCCACTGCGGCACTCGGCACCTTCTACACCGACGCCAAGGAAATTACCGCCGATGGTTCGCTGTACAAACAAACATTGCGTCTGATCGCCAAGTCACCGACCATTGCGGCGATGTGTTATCGCTTCAGCATGGGTCTGCCGTTCGTGTCGCCGAACAATTCGCTCGACTACTCGGCCAACTTCTTGAACATGATGTTCCGCATCGGCGACGACTATCGCATCAACCCGGCACTCACCAAGGCCATGGACCTGTTGTTCATCCTGCATGCCGACCACGAACAGAACTGCGGTACCACCACCATGCGCGTGGTGGGCTCGGCACACGCCGACCCGTACAGCGCAGCAGCCGCAGCCGCATCCGCGTTGTATGGCCCGTTGCATGGCGGCGCCAACGAAGCCGTGATTCGCATGTTGCAAGAGATCGGCAGTATCGACAACGTGCCGGCGTTCATCGCGGAAGTAAAAGCGGGCAAAGGTCGCCTCATGGGCTTTGGCCACCGCGTGTACAAGAACTACGACCCGCGCGCCACCATCATCAAGAAAGCCGCGTACGACGTGTTCGAAGTAACGGGCAAGAACCCGCTGCTCGACATCGCCCTCAAGTTGGAAGAAACAGCCCTGAAAGACGACTACTTCGTGCAGCGCAAGTTGTACCCCAACGTCGACTTCTACTCAGGTTTGATTTACCAGGCGCTCGGCTTCCCGGTGGAGATGTTCACCGTGTTGTTTGCCATCCCGCGCATGACAGGTTGGCTTGCGCACTACGGCGAACTCCTGCACGACGACGATCAGAAGATCTCGCGACCGATGCAGTGGTACACCGGCGTCGATGCGCGCGACTACGTGCCGCTCAACAAGCGCTAACGACGCGCTGATACGTCACGCTTTGGCGCCACGGCACAAAGCCCAACGACTCGTATAACCGGAACGCACCGGTGGGGTTGTCAGAGTCCACACCCAACGCGGCGTAGTCCATGCCTTCGGCGCGGTATCGCGCCAAGGCACTACGGAGCAGTTGCGACGCGACTCCCCGACCACGCCACGCAGCAAGCGTGCCGATGTTGTCGACCACGGCGTGTTTCGCACCGAGCAACTCGTCGTCATTCTCGAATCGATGTGTGATGAGATACCCGATGATGCGCTCTGCGTCATCCACCGCAAAGAACGACCAGTCTGATCGCGAACCAAAACCCGATGTCTGCGTTGCCCACCACTCTGGCGTCGTAGGTGTCGAACCCCAATGATCCATGAAGGCGGCATTCTTCACCGACCGCGCCTCCTCATTACGGGTGAGATCCCATGGCACCACGCGAAAACCACTTGTCGGACGAGCAGCCGGCGTCGGCTGGCGCAAATCGGCTCGCACTTCGGCAAAGTAACGAATGGGTTCTAACGCAAAGCGCGCGAACAGACGAATCGCCGACGTATTGATGTGCGATGAATCGACGCGAATGTACTTCGGCAGGTCGTTGCCCGACGATTGCAACAAGGAAGTGCTGCGCTCAAGACCGGCTTCGAGCAGACGCCTTCCGATTCCCATTCCGCGATGATCCGGGTGCACGGCACCAAAGACGTAACACCGTTCTTCGCGCACCGTAGAAGGTAAGTACAGCACGTAGATAGCGCCAACGAGGACTGTGCCATCCCACGCCGCCAGCGTGTCGAGCAATAGGTTGACGGGCATCGATTCGAACTCTTCACGAATCTCTGCACCTACCTGGTGTTGTGCGCGACCGTCAACGATCGACGCAATGTTGAGCAACATGGCGAGGGCGTCGTAGTCGCTCTCGCACAGTGGGCGAAACTCGAATGACATGGGCGACCAGTCTGGCGGGTGTAGCGGAACTTTGAGCAGCTCGCGGCGGGTCGCGCTAGGCCGTAACGTCGACGACGATTTTGCCAACGTTGGCGTTGGCTTCCATATGTTCGTGGGCCGCCACGATGTGGTCGAGCGTGAAACGCCTGTCGATCACCGGCTTCAACACCCCAGCGTCGAAATCGGGCAACAGGGCTTCGGCAAAGGCCTGCGACACGGCGATTTTTTCTTGCTTTGGTCGCGGGCGCAACACCGTGCCAATGATGGATGCGCGCTTGCCCATCAGTGAAGCCACGTTGAAATCCTTCGATGGGCCGGCCATCGTGCCCACCTGAATGATGCGGCCTTTCTGTGCAAGGCATGCAACATTACGCACGGTGTAATCGCCACCGATCACATCGAGCACCACGTCGACTCCCCTGCCGTTCGTGAAGTCGGCGACTGCTTTGGCGAAATCTTGCGTGGTGTAGTCGACGACGAGTGATGCGCCGAGGTCGCGACAGGCCTGCATTTTGTCGACCCCACCGCGCGCACCCGAACACGTGACGATGATCTGTGCGCCCATCGCCCGACAGATCTGAATTGCCGCCGTGCCCACGCCCGATGCACCTGCGTGCACGAGCGC
>JBEDEI010000102.1:0-11637 GCA_041175765.1 Actinomycetota bacterium
GAGTTCGTGTACGACGAAGACGGCAACCCGAAAACGGGCAACCTCGCAGAGTACGCATTCATCTCCGCAGTTGAAACACCACAGATTCAACTGGTCTCAATGGCCACACCGACACCACGCAACCCACTCGGCGCCAAAGGTGTGGGTGAATCCGGCACCATCGGGTCGACACCAGCGGTGCAATCAGCGGTCGTTGATGCAGTTGGCCACTTGGGCGTTCGTCACATCGACATGCCCACCACTCCCGAGCGTGTGTGGAAGGCCATCCATCAGCAAGACTGAATAGGTGAACAACGCACCGATCATCGCCGAAAGTCTCAGTCGCCACTTTGGAGATGTAAAAGCCGTCGACGGCATCAACCTCACCGTCAATCAAGGCGAGATTTTTGGATTCCTCGGCCCCAACGGAGCCGGCAAGAGCACTGCCGTACGCATGCTCACCACATTGTTGCGGCCAACGAGCGGTACCGCACGTGTGGCGGGTTATGACGTGGTGAAACAAGCCGATGACGTACGACGCAATATCGGTGTGGCGTTGCAAGATGCAGCAATCGACCCTCTCATGACCGGATTTGAGTTACTCGAACTGCAAGCAGTGCTCTACGGCATCGCCGCCAACAAGATGAAAACTCGCGCCAACGAACTCCTCGAGCGTGTGGGTCTCACCGCAGCAGCCGATCGCCGTGTTTCGACCTACTCGGGAGGAATGCGTCGTCGTCTCGACTTGGCGCTGTCGCTCATCCATCAACCTGCAGTGCTCTTCTTGGATGAGCCGACGACCGGTCTCGACCCGATGAGTCGCCTCACGTTGTGGGAAGAAGTGCGTCGGCTCAATCGCGAGGGCACCACCGTGATGCTCACAACGCAATACCTCGAAGAAGCCGATCAACTTGCCGACCGCATCGCCATCATCGATCACGGCCACATCGTGCGCGAAGGTAAACCAAGCGATTTGAAGCGCACCGTCGGCGACCCGACGCTGCTCATCAATGTGTCGCGTGAACAACACGATCTGGCCAAGAGCGTGATGTCAACGTTTGGCGACATGCGGCCAACTGCCGAAGGAACTCTGGGCGTTGGCTTGAAAGGTGGCGCCGAGCGTGTCGCCGAAGTGGTGCGCGCACTTGACGATGCAAAAATTCTCGTCGAGCACCTGGAACTCAACCAACCGAGCCTTGACGACGTCTTTGCGGATGCGACGGGATACCGCCTCGAAGGGGCCGACAATGCGCCACAAGCCGGCTGATACCGCGCGTCAATTTGCGGCGCTCTCCAAGCGCTCGACGTTGGCCATCTTCCGCCAGCCAGCGCTGGTCGGGCCATCGCTGATTTTTCCGTTGTTCTTTGCCGCCCTCGGCTCGTCATCATTCAGCCGCGCAATCAGCCTGCCGGGCTTCCCCAAAGTGGATTCCTACCTGCAATTCACGTTGGCGGGCACCGTAACGCAAGGCGTTTTGTTCGGCTCGGTAACCGGCGCTGCCGCACTCGCCACCGACATTCAAGATGGTTTCTTCGATCGCCTGCTTGCCGCACCAACTTCGCGAACCTCCATCTTGTTCGGACGACTCGCTGGTAGTTCGGTGTTTGGTGCATTGCAGGCGCTGGTGTTCTTGTTGATCCTCCTGCCCTTCGGTGTAAGCGTGCAAGCCGGTGTACTCGGATACGCATCGATCGTTGTGGCCGGCTTTCTTACTGCGTTTGGCGTTGGTGCCTTGATGTCGGTAGTGGCGCTCAAAACGGGCTCTGCCGAAGCAGTGCAAGGAACCTTCCCTGTTCTCTTCATCTTGTTGTTTCTCTCTAGTGCGTTTTTCCCGCGCGAGACGATGAGCGGGGCCTACCGACGAGTTGCCGACTTCAACCCCATCTCGTACATGGTGGAGGGCCAACGATCACTGTCGATCGACGGCATCTCGCTCGTAGCAATGTCACAAACACTCGTGATACCGACTGCCATTGCCGTACTCACCACCGTGCTGGCGTTGCGACAACTCTCGGTAAGACTGGCCGCACGATGAACACGGTCGTACACACCCATACTGCGGAGCAATTGCACTCGAGCACTCAACGCAGCGTCGGCATATTGGCCAAGCGAAGCATTCGCAACATTCGACGACTGCCCTCGGCGTTCTTTCCTGCGCTCGCCATGCCGATTTTCAACATGATCGTGTTCGCCGGCACGTTCTTTGCAATCACACAAATCCCCAACTTTCCCACTGACCGTTCCATCAACTGGTACATGCCACTGGGCATCATGATGGGCGCGGCATTCGGTGGTGTTGGCTTGGGCTTCACTGCCATTCGCGATCTGGAAACTGGTTTCTACGATCGTTTGCGCATGTCCCCCACTTCGCGGTTGTCGCTCGTGATCGGGCCACTGACCGGCACGCTGGTGCGCATCGTGGTGATGACGTCAATTGTGATCGTGATTGGTGTCGGGCTTGGCGCGCGTTTCACCGGCGGAATTATCGGCGTGTTGTGTCTTTACGCCGCTGCGCTCGGCCTGTCCACGATTGGCGCGGGTTGGGGTCTTGGATTGGCGTTCAAATTCAAGGACATGCGTGGTGCAGCCATCATGCAGTTGTCGATCTTCTTGGTGATGTTCCTGTCTTCTGCGCAAGTGCCACTCAGCGTGATGGACGGCTGGTTGCATACCGTGGCGCGCATCAACCCGGCCACCAATATTTTGCGGCTCGCCCGCGTGGGCTTGGTGAATGAATCCAGCCCCGACTACGTGTCGTGGAATGCCATCTGGGGCGGGCTACTTGCGATTGCCGTCATGGGTGGTCTCAGCCTGTTGTTTGCCGTGCGAAATCTGCGAAAACTCAGCGATTAGACAGCGACCCCTCTGGGCGGCAATACTGCGCCTACGGGGTTCGAGAGGTGAACCTCGTCACACAACGGAGGATCACCATGCAGGTATCGATCACCATCAATGGTTCTACACAAACGCACGATGTGGAACCGCGCACATTGCTCGTGCACTACATCCGCGAGCACGCGCAACTTACGGGCACCAACATCGGCTGCGACACATCGAGTTGCGGTGCCTGCACGATTCACCTCGACGGTGAGGCGGCAAAGAGTTGCACGATTCTCGCGGCACAAGCCGACGGCGGAAAAGTCACCACCATCGAGGGCCTCTCGCGCAATGGTGAGATGCACCCGATGCAAAAAGCGTTCATGGAAAACCACGGCTTGCAGTGCGGCTACTGCACACCGGGCATGGTGATGGCAGCAATCGGGTTGCTCAATGAGAACCCGAAGCCAACCGACGAAGAAGTACGTCTCGGACTCGAAGGAAACCTGTGCCGCTGCACGGGCTACCACAACATCGTGAAGTCAGTTCTCGCAGCAGCCAACAAGTAGGAGCACATCATGAGCATCACACAAGAGCGCACAAACAGCGTCATCGGCCAGCGCATGCTGCGCCGCGAAGACCCGGCGCTACTCACGGGTGAAGCCAAGTTCACCAACGACTTGGCGATTCCTGGCGCATTGCATCTGGCCGTACTTCGTTCACCGTACGCGCACGCTCGCATCAAGAGCATCGACGTGGCTGACGCACGCACGATGCCCGGCGTCGTGGCGATTTACACCGGCAAAGATCTGCACTCCACATGGGCAGCACCGATGCCGTGTGCATGGCCGGTGACACCAGACATGAAGAACCCCGCGCACTTTCCACTGGCACTCGACAAAGTGTGTTACGTCGGTGACGGTGTCGCAGCAGTGTTGGCCACCAGCGAAACTGCATCGCGCGACGCTCTCGATGCCATCGACGTCATCTACGAACCACTACAAGCAGTGACCGACCTTGAGGTTGCACTGAGTGACAAGACGATCATCCATGAAGCAATCGGCACCAACAAGTCGTACACCTGGAACTTGAAGGTGGAAGGTACCGAAGGTGCGGTGGACGCAGCGTTCAAGAGCGCGGCCTACACCGTCAGCGAGCGCTACGTACAGCAACGACTGCTGCCCATGGCCATGGAGCCACGCGCAGTTGCCGCGGTGCCCCAGCCGTTTGGTGGTGACATAACGCTCTATTCCGCCACACAAGTTCCGCACATTCTCAAAGTGATGACCGCCATTACGTTGGGCATCCCCGAACACCAGGTGCGTGTAGTTGCCCCATCAGTTGGTGGTGGATTCGGATCGAAGTTGGATGTTTACGCCGAAGAACTGTTGTGCGTGGCGCTGGCGCGCAAACACGGCGCACCCGTGCGCTGGGTGGAAGAGCGATCGGAAAATACCCAAGCAACGATTCATGGACGTGGCCAGATTCAATTCGTCGAGTTGGCTGCTGACAAAAACGGCAAACTCACGGCAGTTCGTGTGCGCCTGATCGGCGACATGGGTGCCTACCTGCAATTGGTCACCCCGGGCGTGCCCCTCTTGGGCGCATTCCTCTACGCGGGTGTGTACGACCTGCCACTGGCCTACGACTTTTCTTGCACCTCGGTGTTCACCACGATGACTCCAACCGATGCGTATCGCGGAGCGGGTCGCCCCGAAGCCACGTACGCAATCGAAGTGGCGATGGATGCGTTGGCGCGCAAGATGAAAGTCGACCCGTACGAGCTGCGCAAGCGCAACTACATCAAGAAAGAACAGTTCCCGTACACCGCATTCAGTGGTCTCACCTACGACTCCGGTGACCATCTTGCTGCAGCAGAAAAGGCGATGTCACACGCCGACTACACCAACCTGCGCAAGAAACAGGCGACGCAGAACGTGGCGGGTGCCCGCAAGCGTCTGGGCATCGGTATGACTTCGTACTTCGAGATGTGCGGCTTGGCCCCGTCACGCGTGCTGGCATCGCTCAACTACGGCGCAGGCGGATGGGAGTCGGCCACCGTACGCGTGCTGCCAACTTCGAAGGTGCAAGTGGTGACGGGAACCTCACCACACGGTCAAGGCCACGAAACTTCGTGGGCGATGATCGCCGCCGAAAAACTCGGCATCCCACCAGAGGATGTCGACGTATTACACAGCGACACGGCAATCGCACCGCTGGGTCTCGACACGTACGGCTCGCGTTCGCTGGCAGTAGGTGGCGTTGCCATCGCGGGAGCGTGCGACAAGGTGATCGACAAGGCTCGGCTCATCGCCGCACATCAACTTGAGTGTGCTGCCGAAGACTTGGAGTTTGCGCAGGGCACATTCACCGTCAAAGGCTCCCCCGACAAAGCAGTACCCATCGCCGCGATTGCATTTGCGGCATTCACGGCCCACAACTTGCCGGATGGTGTCGAGCCCAACCTTGAAGCGCAGTACACCCACGATCCAAAGAACTTCTCGTGGCCGTTCGGCACCCACATCTGCATCGTGGAAGTGGACACCGAGACCGGCAAGGTCGACGTGCTCAAGTACATCGCGGTGGACGACTGTGGAAATCAAATCAATCCGCTCATCGTCGAAGGACAAGTGCACGGTGGCGTGGTGCAAGGCCTTGCCCAGGCGTTGTACGAAGAAGCCGTGTACGACGAGGATGGAAATTTGAAGACGTCCAACCTGGCCGAGTACCTCGTGCCCGCAGCGTGCGATGTACCACCGATCACCACCGACTTCACGGTCACCCCTTCCCCCACCAACCAGTTGGGTGTGAAGGGCATTGGTGAAGCCGGCACCATCGGGTCGGCGTCCACCGTGATGAACGCCGTCATCGACGCGCTCACCGGGCTTGGTGTTACCACGCTTGACATGCCGGCATCACCGAACAACGTTTGGAAAGCAATTCAGGCCGCACAAGGAGGCAAATAATGATTCCCGCAGCATTCGACTACAAGCGAGCAGGTTCCGCCGAAGAGGCGATCGCGCTCATCGGCCAATATGGCGACGAAGCCAAGTTTCTGGCAGGCGGCCACAGCCTCATTCCACTCATGAAACTGCGCTTGGCCCAACCAACGGTGTTGGTTGACATCGGTCGCGTGAAGGATTTGTCGTATGTGAAGGATGCGGGCAATCACATTGCCATCGGTGCGCTCACTCGACACATGGATGTGGAGAAATCACCGGTGCTCCTGCAGCATGTGCCGCTGTTGGCGCATGCCGCCGGCCATGTGGGTGATGCGCAAGTACGCCACCGTGGCACGATTGGTGGCTCGATTGCCCATGCCGACCCGGCCAGCGATTTGCCCGCCACCACGTTGGCGCTCGGCGCCACGTACGTGGTGCAGGGACCGAAGGGTAAGCGCAGCATCGCCGCCAAGGATTTCTTCAAAGGCTTTCTCGAAAGCGCATTGGCTGCCGATGAAATGTTGGTGGAGATCCAAGTGCCAAAAATGAATGGCGCCAAGTGGAGTTTTCAGAAGTTCAATCGTCGCGCCCAAGACTGGGCAATCGTTGGTGTGGCTGCCTGGCGCAACAACGGCACGAGCGGCGTCGGGCTCGTGAACATGGGTTCGACACCAATATTGGCGGCAGCGGTGAGCAGCGCTTTGTCAGGCGGTGCATCGATTGCCGACGCCGCAGCGTTGGCCGCCGATGATGCCGAGCCACAGGGCGATCTCAACGCCAGCGTGGAATACCGCACGCACCTCGCCAAGGTGTTGGTGCGGCGCGCGCTCGAAGAAGCGTCGAAATAACGCTGTTACAGCAGCAGGCGACCACGCATCGCGAGGTTGATTACGAATTCACCATAGCGGTGCGCGCTTCGTAGGCTGTTGCCGTGGCGGCTACTCGTGCATCCCTTGCCTCGGTGAGCCATGTGCAAGACGCGTTGCAATCGGCGGGTTATCTGGCTGATGAGGGGCTGGCAACCGCGGTATTTTTGGCGCTGTCGCTCAAGCGACCCTTGTTGTTGGAGGGCGAAGCCGGCGTCGGCAAAACCGAACTGGCCAAAGTGCTCGCCGCCGTGCGCGGCAGCGAATTGATTCGCCTGCAGTGTTACGAAGGCATCGACGCCAGCCAAGCGGTGTACGACTGGGACTACTCGCGACAGCTGTTGCATCTACGTGCTGCCGAGGCCAGCGGTGAGGCGGCCACCAAAGCCACCGAAAGTTTGGAAAACGAGTTGTACGACGAGCGTTTTCTCATCCGTCGTGCCCTGTTGCGCGCCATCGAACCGCGCAATGGCGCAGCACCAGTGCTGCTGATCGACGAGATCGATCGCGCCGACGACGAGTTCGAGGCATACCTGCTGGAAGTGCTTTCGGATTTTCAGATCACTATCCCAGAAGTCGGCACGTACCGTGCGACGGAAATCCCGGTGGTCGTACTCACTTCCAATCGCACGCGTGACGTGCACGATGCATTGAAGCGTCGCTGTCTGTACCACTGGGTGGAGCACCCGGGCTTCGAGCGCGAAGTGGAAATTGTGCGCCTACGTGTACCGCAAGTACACGAACGGTTGGCACGCCAAGTGGCAAGTGCGGTGGAACGCTTGCGTTCATTGCACCTCTATAAGCCGCCAGGAGTTGCCGAAACCATCGACTGGGCCACTGCCCTCGGCACACTTGGGGTTACCCAACTCGATGAAGCCGTCGTGCGCTCGACCTTGGGCACGGTGCTCAAATATCGCGAAGACCACGAGCGCGTCACCGAGCACGGCATTGCCGAATTGGTGAAACACGCTTTTGAGCGCGGCGCGCTACAGGGATGACCGCCGAACGCATCGCCGTGGCCTTCGGGCGCGTGTTGCGCGGTGCTGGGCTGCAAGTACCACTCGATTCGGTGGTCACCTTCGTACAGTGCCTTGATGCCGTGGGTATCACCGATCGCAGTCGTGTGTACTGGGCGGGCCGCAGCACACTCGTGCGTCGCCCCGAGGATCGCGAGGCATTCAATGTGGCGTTTGCCGTGTTCTGGGAACGCTTGGCCGCCGGCGAATCACCCGACGACATTGCGCCAACGACACTCACACTCGCCGTTGATGCCGAAGATGCTGGCGCCAACGACGCAGCGCAACACACCGACGATGCAATAACACTGCGCTTTTCTGCTGTGGAAACACTGAGCAGCAAAGACTTCGCCGACTACACCAACGACGAACTTGCCGAAGCCCAACGGCTCATGCAGCGTTTGCGATTCATTGGCTCACCACGGCGGAGTTTGCGAACGACACCCAGTCGCTCGCAGCGCGACCGAGTGGACGTGCGCCGCACGGTGCGTTCGTCGTTTGCACACATGGGAGAACCCGTGCGACGACAGTGGCGCGCACCAAGTGAGCGCATGCGCCGTTTGGTGGTGCTGTTGGATGTGTCGGGTTCGATGGAGCCGTACGCGCGTGCATTCCTGCGCTTCATGCATGCAGCAATGGTGGGGCGCCAACGCGTGGAAGCATTCACGTTGGGCACTCGCCTCACACGCATCACCCGCGAACTTGCCCATCGCGACCCCGACAAGGCACTCGCACGAACCTCGCAGCAAGTTGCCGACTGGAGCGGTGGCACACGCATCGGCGAATGTCTGCGCGCATTCAACGACCGCTGGGGTGTGCGGGGCATGGCACGGGGAGCCATCGTGGTCGTGCTCTCGGATGGTTGGGATCGCGGCAACCCCGACGTACTCGCCGAGCAAATGCAGCGACTTAGTCGGGTGGCACATCGCATCGTGTGGGTGAACCCACTGAAAGTCACGCCTGGGTACGCACCGCTGGCGCGTGGCATGGCAGCCGCGCTTCCGCATGTTGATGCGTTCGTAGAGGGCCACTCACTCGATGCACTCGAGCAACTCGCCGAAGTAATCGGAGCCACGGGTCGCCAACATGCGTGAGTTGTTGGACGACCTCGACCGCTGGCGCGCAGCCGGCAAACGCTGCGTTGTCGGCCGTGTCGTAGGAATAGACGGCTCGGGCCCACGCGACCCGGGGGCCGCAATGGCGGTGAATGAAGACGGTGAAGTGGTCGGATCGGTCAGCGGCGGCTGCGTCGAAGGTGCCGTCGTGGCAGAAGCGCTGGAGATGTTGCAAACACAATCGCCGGCAAAAATCGTGACGTTTGGATACTCCGACGATGAGGCGTTTGCCGTTGGCTTGACGTGCGGCGGCACGATTCATTTGTTCTTGCAGGAACTCACACGATGAGCCCCGTAATGAGCCCCGCGCGGAGCACACGATGAACGAACAGATTTTCCCCGAACTTGCACGTCGCCTTCGCGCATATGAACCCACCGCACTGGTGGTGGTCATCGACGGGCCGCATGCAGGTGCTTCGCTGTTGATTTCACCCCAGCATCCGGCGCTGGGCACCTTGGGCAACAACGAACTCGATCGCGTGGTGACGCGCGACGCCATGGGCGAATTGGAAGCGGGCCGCACCAGCACGCGTCACTACGGCCCCGATGGTCAGACCACACCCGAAGACCTTGCCGACTCGCCCACCGTGCGCGTCTTCATCGAATCATTCGCACCACCGCCACACATGCTCATCTTCGGTGCGGTCGACTTCACCAGTGCACTCGCGCGCGTGGCAAAGGTGTTGGGCTATCGCGTCACGGTGTGCGATGCCCGCGAGGTGTTTGCAACCGCGCGGCGATTCCCCATGGCCGACGACATCATGGTGGCCTGGCCCCAGGATGTGTTTGCCAAACACGGTGGCGCGCTCAGTGCGCGTGATGCCGTGTGCATTTTGACGCACGACCCGAAGTTCGACGTACCTGCCATCCAGGGTGCGTTACAGAGCAAAGTCGGCTACATCGGTGTGATGGGCAGTCGCAAGACCCACGCCAAACGCATGGAGCGACTGGCCGAAGTTGGTCTGCAACCAGCAGACCTCACGCGCGTGATGTCGCCAATCGGTTTGGACATTGCCGCTCGCACACCCGAAGAAACCGCGATTTCCATTTGTGCAGAAATCATCGCGCGCCGCACTGGGCGCGCTGCACAGTCGTTGTCGGCGTCAACCGGTGCAATTCACTGAAGTGGGCTGACCCAGCGCATCCACGACAAACGTGTGGAATCGATGCGATGTATTTCCACCGCACGCTGACCTGAACGCGCATGCACGATTAGTTCGGGTAAGCCAAGCGACAACATGATGTGTCCGGGGTACCACACCAAGTCACCCGCCTGCACGTCATCTCGTGCAATTCGGGCAGCTCGTGCATATTGGTATTGCGAACCACGTTCAATGTCGAGGCCCGCTTGTGCCCACGCAAACTTGGTGAGCGCGGAACAGTCGAGTGCGACGAACGGCGCATCGGCATTCAACCGATACGGCACACCCAGTTGACTCAGCGCCGTGAACATCGCAATTTTGCGAGTGAGCGAAGTTGCCGCCCACACACTGCGCAACGCCTCTGCATCTGCTGAAAGGATGTAGGCAACTAGCCCGGCTACTTCGTTGATCTGACGACCGGCAATGGCGCGCTGCTCACTCTCGGGCAACGAGCGGCTTGCCCGCAGTTCGAGCGCAATGCCACGTGACGTGCTGGCGATCCAACTGGTCGCAACTTCAGGCATCGGTACGGCCTGCGCAGGCTGGGGTACCACGAGCGGGAAGCCGACGCTGAGTGCGACAAACACCAGGAGCGTTCGCAGTACGCGAACACGTGTTCGTAAAGTGTGGCCGCGTACAGATAAAGCAGTGGCAGCACTGGTGTTGGGCATGTGTACCTCCAGGTGATGCAGGGGGCGCATCACCGATTGGGGATCGGGGGTACCACCCAGTCTACCCCCGGCTGTAACAGAATTGTAATAATTCGTGGCTTGGTGAATAACGGGGTGCGCCCGGACCCAGGGCAACCCCAAAGCCCCTGTTTTCGGGGCGGATTCGCGTATGCGAGGCTTACAGCGCATGCATGACCAGGGAAACCTCCTGCGTTCCCCCACGGGCAGTTCAGGCGTTCCTCGAGCCCCTGGAGAGCGCTGTGGGGCGGTCGTTTTGGCCGCCGGTGGGGGCAGTCGGTTCGTTGGCACCACGCACAAGTTGCTCGCCCCGCTCGGCGGCAAGCCGATCGTTCGCCACGTGCTCGAAGCCGTGGCTGCCAGTGGTCTGTCGCCCATCTTCGTGGTGACGGGTGCAGTACCCCTACAAGAAGTACTGGCCGAGCCGCTGGCTGGCAACCCCACGGTGATCGTGCTCCACAACCCGCGGTGGCAGTCGGGCATGGCCAGTTCGCTGCAGTGTGCGATTGCCGCTGCGACCGCACATGGGCTCGCCGCCGTTGTCGTCGGCCTCGGTGATCAACCAGGTGTGCCTGCGAGTGCCTGGCAACGCGTGGCCACCACCAACGCACCGATTGCCATCGCCACGTACAACGGCGTGCGACGCAACCCCGTGCGCATGCATGCCGAGTTGTGGTCGCAACTCCCCCACGATGGCGACGAAGGTGCACGAACGTTGATTCGGGTTCGTCCTGAATTGGTTACCGAAGTAGCCTGCGAAGGAAACGCCGACGACATCGACACCGCCGACGATGTCACTCGGTGGCAAGCACTCTTGGCAGAACGAGGAAACGTCTGATGGATCTCCACCACGAATTCACCGTGCCAGTGCCGGCCAGCGATGCATGGAAGATTCTCACCGATTTAGAGCGGCTCGCCCCATGCCTACCTGGTGCACAACTCACCGAAATAGAAGGTGATGTTTTTCGTGGCCAAGTAAAGGTAAAGGTGGGACCAATTCTGGCGCAGTTCAAGGGCCAAGCGTCGTTCGTATCGCGTGACGACTCCAATTTCCGTGCATCACTTACAGC
>JBEDEI010000103.1:0-10222 GCA_041175765.1 Actinomycetota bacterium
TGACGCTCGGTGCGCACCACTCGTGCCACCACCACACCCTGCACGGAGTTGCCCACGGTTTCGGTGGCTTCGACGGACAACCCGAGTGACGTGATGGCATCCGCCAAGCGTTCATCGCTGACTTTGCGAACGTCGACGAACTCCTCCAACCATGAACGAACGATGCGCATGTCTAGAACTGCCTCACGAATCGCAGATCGTTGGCGTACATGTCCCGCAAGTCGGCAACTTCATGTCGTTCCTTGGCCATGCGGTCGATACCGAAACCAAAGGCAAACCCGGTGTACACCTCGGGGTCGACGCCACCGGCTCGCAACACTTCGGGGTGCACCATGCCACAACCACCGAGTTCCACCCACTTGCCGTTGGCGCCACGCACGTCGAACTCTGCACTCGGCTCGGTGAACGGGAAATAACTTGGTCGCAATTGACTCGTGAAGTCGTTGCCAAAGAATGCTTTCGTGAATGCCTCGATCGTTCCGGCGAGATGTGCAAACGTGATCCCCTTGTCGATGACCAGGCCTTCGATCTGATGAAACACCGGCATGTGCGTGGCGTCGGGAGTGTCGCGACGGAACACTCGGCCAGGCATCACTGCATAGATGGGCAAGTCCCACTCCTGCATCACACGAATCTGCACGGGCGAAGTGTGGGTACGCAGGAGCGTCGAACCCGGGGCGCCATGGCGCACAAACAGCGTGTCAAAGTTGCTACGCGCCGGATGATTCGGCGGCATGTTGAGCGCGGTGAAATTGTGGAAGTCGGTTTCCACTTCGGGGCCTTCGGCAACCTTGAAACCCATGCCGACGAACACGTCTTCCAAACGCTCCCAGGCTTGGGTCACGATGTGGGCATGACCGCGTTGGCGCGACACCACATGTTCGGTGAGGTCCATCGCCTCCCCCGCTGCCTTCGCCTGGGCCTGTACTCGCGTGAGTTCATCCGACCGACGCGCAACGAGAGCGTCGATTGCCTGGGTGGCTTCGTTGATGGCGCGGCCGGCGGCCTTGCGCGCTTCCACATCGACAATTCCCCCGAGAGCTGACTTCAGCCCCACGAGCACGCTGCCTTTGCCGTTGTGTTCGTTGGCTACTCGTCGTAGCGATTCGATATCGGTGGCGGCTTGCAGCGCGGCAGTGGCCACATTGACCGCTTGGGCGATCTGTTGGGCAAGATCCCCCGAAGATGACATCACATCGAGATTACTTGAGGTTTCGTGTCAATCGTGACGATGCGCGGTCACGATACGCAATGACGCGTGACGGCACAACTACAGCGACACTCCGACCGGGCACGACACGCCGGTGCCACCCAAACCGCAATAGCCATTCGGGTTCTTGCCCAGGTACTGCTGGTGGTAGTCCTCCGCGTAAAACCACTCACCAAGCGGCGCGATCTCCGTCGTGATATCGCCGTAACCGGCCTTGGTGAGTTCTACCTGGAACGCGTCACGAGTTCGCTCGGCTGCATTGCGCTGTGCGTCGCTCGACGTGTAGATCGCGCTTCGGTACTGCGTGCCGATGTCGTTGCCTTGGCGCATGCCTTGTGTGGGGTTGTGGTTCTCCCAGAACACACGCAACATGGCATCAAGCGACGCTTGAGCAGTGTCCCACACCACGAGCACTACTTCGGTGTGCCCAGTACGCCCACTGCATACTTCCTCGTAGGTCGGATTCTTCGTATAGCCACCTGCATAACCAACCGCGGTGGAATACACGCCTGGTGCCTGCCAGAACTTTCGCTCGGCACCCCAAAAGCACCCCATACCAACGACGAGTGTTTCGTGCTTGGCTGGCCATGGGCCCACCAGCGGTGCACCGTTCACAAAGTGAGCAGCTGGTACCTGCAGTGCAGTGGCACGCCCGGGCAGCGCCTGGGATGACTCGATCATTTCTGGGTGTTTGCGCATGAACATGATGTTGCCGACTCTACGTGTTCAGTTCATTGTTTGGCGCGTTGACCTGCCAACGCAAAACACACGATCGCCGTGGCCATTGCCACATTCAAACTTTCGGCGCGACCGCGATGTTCGATGTACACCCAGCGCTCAATTGCGCTGGCATGATCTGCAGCAACGCCATGCTTTTCGTTACCCATCACCACGGCAATGCGACCCGAAAGATCCGCCGCACGAACTTCCATTGCACCCGGCTGCTCGTGTGACGATGTACCAACGAGTGCAAACCCTGCATCGCGCAACTCGGCAAGCGTTACTGCTTCAATAACCGGCACATGGAACAGCGCACCTGCAGAAGAGCGCACCACTTTGGGGTTGAATGCATCCACGCAGCCAGGCGACAGCACCACGCCAGCGGCACCCATTGCTTCTGCCGTGCGCAGAATGGTGCCGAGATTGCCAGGGTCGGTCACCGAGTCGAGGTACACCACCCACGGCTCCCCCGCACTGCGCGCAGCATCGGGTGTGAGCAGGCGACCAAGCGACGCCGAACGACGCTCCACGATGGCCAGGTTTGGTTGTGGCGCCTCGGTCGATGCCACACGCTCCAACACACCGGCGCCAAGTTGGAAGACCTCGGCATCAGAACCCATCACCGGGAAGGCATCACCCGACACGAATTGCGTGACCACATGAAAGCCACCAGCAATCGCTTCGGCGATGAGCACGGCACCTTCCACAACGAAAGCGCCTTCTTCGACTCGTGCCGAGCGACGAGCCAGCAGCCGTCGCAATTGTTGAACGCGCTGGTGAGAGAACCCCAGCGTTTCGTTCAGGCGAGTGCCGCCTTGGCGGTATCGACCAGCTTCTTGAAGGTTGCCTCATCGCTCACTGCGATGTCGGCCAATACCTTGCGATCCACTTCCACTCCGGCCTTGTGCAGACCATCGATGAAGCGGCTGTACGACATGTCGTGCATGCGGCAACCAGCATTGATGCGCTGAATCCACAGACTGCGGAATTCGCCCTTCTTGGCGCGACGGTCGCGGAATGCGTATTGACCGGCGTGCAACACTGCTTCGTTGGCGGCGCGGAATGTGCGGCTGCGATCGCCCCAGTATCCCTTCGCCTTCTTCATGATTGCTTTGTGCTTCTTCTTGGCGTGTACCGCGCGTTTTACTCGTGCCATGGTGTGTGCTCCTTAGCTGTGCCTGGTGTTATGGATGTAGATGAAAATGAACGATGATCGGTGGTTTAGCGCTCGCAGAGCAAGCGCTTGATTTTGCGGGCGTCGCCAGAGTGCACGTCGACCGTGCCGTCAAGACGGCGGGTACGGGTCGATGGCTTGGCTTCGAACAAGTGCTGACGCATCGCCTGCTGACGACGCAACTTGCCGCTTCCCGTTTTCTTGAAGCGCTTCTTAGCGGTCTTTGATGTTTTCATCTTTGGCATTGCTGTCTCCTGTGGTGTTGTAGTGGTCTTTAGCGGTCGTATTGGGTGGATGTTGACGAGTTAGGCAGTCTTGGGGGTATCAGCGTTTGGCTTCTTGGCGTTGGCAGCAGCTTTTTTGTCTGGCGAGAGCACCATGGTCATACTGCGTCCGTCGAGGCGTGGTTCAGTGTCGACCCGAGCGATCGGTCCGAGCTGTTCCAACACTTCGTCGAGCACCTTCTTGCCCAATTCCGGGTGGGCCATTTCGCGGCCGCGGAATTGAAGCGACACCTTCACCTTGTGTCCCTCTTCGAGGAACTCAAGCATGTGCCGAACCTTCGTGTCGAAGTCACCCTTGCCGATCTTTGGTCGGAACTTCACTTCTTTCGTCGTGATCTGGATGGTCTTCTTGCGAGATTCTTTGAGACGTTGGGCTTCTTCGTAACGGAATTTGCCGTAGTCCATTATTCGGCACACCGGTGGGTCGGCCTGTGCGGCCACTTCGACTAAGTCGAGTTCTGCTGCACGCGCTCTGGTGAGCGCATCTTCGATCGACACGACCCCGACTTGTGAACCATCGGCGTCAACGAGACGAACTTTCGGAACCCGAATGCGCTCGTTGTACCGCGGTTCATTCGACGGCGGTGCTATGACTGGTCACTGCTGTTCAAGCGGCTGTGCCTCCTATATCGAGATGGATAGATGCAAAAGGCCGTCGGCATCAAGCGACGGTGCGCGTGCGGGCGAGAGGCGGCGACAAGCACCGCTGGCACTCGACCCGCGCTCACTCACCGACGGCTCGTTGAAAACGATCTTCCGTTGGATTGTCGTGGCGAGGTGGATCGGCGGCTTGCGCTGCCGAACACTTGGCCTGACGTTGGCCACCGAGGTGGTAACAACGCCTCCAATAGCGTAGCGGCAGTGAGCAACGACGAAACCTCAGACGAAAGCCATGATGCTGCGGCCCTCGCCGAAGCACAAGAAGCACTCGAAGACGCCCGCCGGCGCATTGCCGAAGCACCCGCCCAGGTGGTGGTGGTCAACCACTTGATGGGCTTGTACGAGTTGGCTGCCATTCACCTGTCGTCGGTGCCGCCAAAACTCGACGACGCATCCCTGGCCATTGATGCCCTATCGGCATTGGTGGAAAAACTTGGCGATCGCCTCGGCGAACACACCGACACGATGCGTGATGCGCTCAGCAACATACAAATTGTGTACGTGCAGATGAAAGCCAAGCAGGGCTAGCGCGCCGAGCGTTACTCGTCGTCGGAGTCGTCTTCGGCCGAATCGGCTTCTGCCAGTGCCGCGTCGAGTTCTTTCATTGCCGAGTTGTCAGCAGAAATGCCGCGGCTTTGTGCAAGTTCGTCGATCTCGCGAAGTGGCTTGTTGACCGAGGTGAATACCCTGCCCGTCGTCACCGCTTTGAGTTTCTTCTGCATGGTTTCAAAGTGACGGGCGATGTCTTTGAGATTTTTCACGTAACTGCCCCACGCCTTGCCAAAGTTGGTGAGCAGGCGCAGCACGTCGTTGGCGTTCTGTTCCATATGGAAACTGGCAGTCGCCTGACGCACGACACCCAAAAAGGCATACAGCGTGAGTGGCGAGCACAACACGACGCGTTTGGCCACTGACTCATCAATGAGGCTCGGCTTGTGCTGCTGGATAAACCCGAGGATGCCCTCGTTGGGGATAAACAGCAAGACATAGTCGAGAGCATTGGCGCCAGATTGCGTCACGTAGTCGCGCTTCTCTAATTCTTTCACTCGCTCTTCTACGTTCTTGATGAACGCATCTTTCATGATCTTGCGAGTGTTGTCATCTTGTGCCTCGAAGTACTTGAGGTAATTTTCCATCGGAAACTTGGAATCGAGATACAGCACGCGATCTGGTGGCAAAAAGAAGGTGTAGTCGGGCTTGCCGCCGGCTTCGAGTTTTTCTTGCATCTCGTAATTGATGCCTCGTTCAAAACCAGACTGCATGAGCAGGTCTTCGAGCATCTTTTCGCCCCAGTTGCCGCGGCCCTGTGAACTAGAAAGCACCTTGTTGAGTGCCTGGGTTTGCTGGGCAAGACCGGCGACTGCACTATCAACACTGCCGAATTTCTCGGAGTTGATCTCGCGCAACTGGCGAATCTCAGTTTCGAGCCGCGACATCTGCTCGTCGATTTGCTTCTTGGTCTGATCAATGGCTTGGCCTACCTGCACACTCGCAGTGGTAATGGCATCTTTGCGGTCGTCTTTTGCCTGGTCGGCCAAGTCGCGCAATGTTTCGCCGTGAATCTCGCGAATCACGTCGCGAATCTCGGCTGCAGTGAGCGTGGGCTGCGTGCCAGGCGCGTTAGCCGGCACTGGCGGTGCAGCCTTGCGCTGCATCACCACTACGGCGAGCACTGCGATGACAAGGCCAATACCTAGGCCGATACCTATTTCCATGTGTTACTGCTCCTCAATGGGTGTGTTGGGTGGGTGAAGGTATACGCAAGCATGTCAAACCGGTGTGACATTGCCGAACATCATCATGAACACGGCCGGAAATCGCGTGACGGTCACGCCGACTGCAACCTGGGTGTTAGCCAGTATTTCCAGATCATCACCATGGCTGCGGTATCGAGCCCGCAATATCGATACAAGTCGATGGCGAGCTGTTCACGGTGGGCTTCGTCTCCCCGCTTCGTGCCGTAGATCAAATCTTGATAGGCACGCATGGCACCGACACCGTTGGTGACACCACCGCTTTCGCCGTCATCTTCCGACATCTCCGCGAGCAAGCCGGAGGTTTCGGCGCGCAACAATGTGTGATACGGATCAATCGGTTGGCCGTCTGCTCCGACTTTGTAGTACTGCCGAAACCACGGGTGTGACCACAACACGCTCGCTTCTGACCAGATGGCATCAAGCACCTTCTTGATCGAGTGGCTGCCACCCATCTTTGGATGACAGAAATATCGTTTCGAGAGCTCGAGCATGTCGACAAGGCGCGGGCCATCGGGCATGTCTTTTTCTTTTTCGTCGGGGCCAGCGAGCGGCCCGACCACCCCTTGGAACCACCTGGCAAGTGAGGCATCAAGCAACCCACGGTCGCGCAACTGGCGGCGCACACCACGCAGAGTGGCCTTTTCGTAATGGCTCCACACCAGCACGGTGCCGCGATCGCCGATGGCTTTACGCAACTCGCGCACGAATTCGTCATTCGGATACACATCACGCAAGTTGAGCCACTGCGAATGCTGCAACTCGGTCGCGTCAGGCGACACCAGAGTGTGGCAACTGAATTGAAACGCCACCTGCTCATACGGCTTCATGCCTGGGAGATACGGCACCGGAATGCGTGAAGCCTCAAAGTCGATGAAGTGCAGCGGGTACTCGAGACCGTGTAATACGTCGATGAGTTCGGGCTCTTGCACGGCTTCGTTGGTGCGCAATGTCTGCACATGGTGTCGCCGGGGAGGGCCGTAGGACTTGCCACCATCAAGGACCGCATCGGGAATGTTGGCAAGCGAGAAGTCGCGTCGGTCGAGCATCGCAGCGACCGCTGCAGCAATTTCTTTACCGCGAATGCCGTGCGGCAGGTCGATCACATGCGCCCCGACCGGCGGCGTGGGACCCCAGCATTCGCTGAAACCATTTGGTGCGAGATGAGGGCCACGGAACTCGCACTTTTTGCACGGGTTAGCAGTGAGCGCTGGTGTGATGTCAGGACGCTTGCCATCCATGAAGTCGAGCAGCATTGCCGCCGACTCGACGACCTCGGCCATCAGCGAGTCGACCACCGATGTGCAGTCGATGAACTCTAAAAAGTGGTCGGCGGCAAGCGCTTTTGCATCACCCGTGAAAATGGCGCGGGGTTTGCTGCGATCGGAATCGTCTTCCAGCAGATCGATGTTGGCGTAGATCGCCTCGAGGTTGGTCGGCTTTGTCTTGTTCACCAAACACAACCGCGGGGTGATGTGGAGGCCGGGGTTGGCAGCGCGAGCAACCATGACTTGAAACGTGATGTCGAGCAAGTAGTCGCGCCAAGTGCCCAACACTTCACCGTTGGTACCGAAGAACTGTGCAGCGTCGCCCGAGTCGACACTCTTGGCCTTGATTTCGGTGAGGATGGCACGCTTGCCGTCGGTCTCCCAACCGTCGACGCGGGCGCTGTAGCGACCATGGGTGAAGGTTTCTTCGAACGTGGCGGCCGGGTTGTGCTGCAACATCACCGCGTGCGCGATGGCCTCGACCATGAAACCACCCTCGGCGAAGAACTCCAGCATGTCGTTGTCACTCAGCGTGCTCGGGTAGTTGGCCTTGGCATAGCGCAGCTTGATCGGGCAATCGCAGCCCAACTTGAAATTGGACTTGGTGAGATGATGAACAGTCACGGGCTCTATTCTCCTTCAGGGGTGTAGTGCGACCATGTGATACGCACGAAGCGGCGCCTGGTGTGACAGCGTCGTACCGCTCCCCTCTTGTTCGCAAGCACCCACACCACACTCGGCCCTTGCTCGTGCGTAACACCCCTGTGCCACACTTGCTGCAGATGACCAAACAGCCACCACGTTGGGTGCCTGGTGTGGTGCTACACACCGCCTACCGCATCGCTGCTCGCGAATTCGCAACGATCAGCCGAAAAGGTGGTGACATCCCCTACCTCGCACACTTGCTTGCCGTGTCGGCGCTCGTCATCGAACATGGGGGCAGCGAGGAACAAGCAGCCGCAGCCCTGCTGCACGACGTGCTGGAAGACAGCCAGGTCTCACCCGTTCAACTCGGCGACCAACTCATCGAGGCTGGCGTGCCACGTGACAGTGCCGAGCGCATCGTTGCGCTGGTGCAAGGCACCAGCGACGGTGAACACGGCCAAGAGCGATCAGCCGCCACATGGCGCGAACGCAAGGCGGCCTATCACCGGCTGCTGGCAGCCAAGCCATCCGATGACCCATCGCTGCTCGTGTCGCTCGCCGACAAGGTACACAACGCCGAATCCACCCTCGTGCAAGTGCGTGCTGGTGAAACCGTCAGCAGTATCTTTGCCCAGTTCAACGCTGGGCCCGTAGATCAACAGTGGAACTACGCGGGTCTTCATGCCACGTTTGTGCAACACGCCGAGCGCAACCCCGCACTACAACGACTCGTCACACGCTTCGGGTACGTGCTGGCAGAAATCTTCCCGCAATGACCCGCGATTCATCCCCCGTCGTATACGACCCACCATTTGCTCAACTCATTGCAATTGCCGAGGGCTTCTTCGGCGCACGCCTCCCCCATGAACACACCGCCGACTGGCCGGATGCCGATGAGCGCGGTATCAATGAAACCAATCTGGTCATGTTCGACGCCACCGGTTGCGAAGTGTTCGCTCGTTGGTTTGCCGAGATGCGCGAATTGGAACTTCTCGTCGTGATCACCAATGTGCACTCCGAGACGGATTTCTCCGATTACCTCGAAGCACTCGGTGAAACGCTGCCGGACGACTTTGAAGTGCACAACCCCACGTTCGAAGTTGGTGCGCCTATCTGTGTGGCACTCACCTACGACGTCTACACACCACTCTCCGATGAGCAGGTCGCGACCAAAGTTGCCCAACTGGTGTCGCTGGTACACGAAGTCAGCGAGGTTGTCGCCCCATGAACCTAGAGGAGTTCGCGCCATCCACTGCCCGGCGGGAACGCGCCGTTGCGCGCATGGCCAAGTACATCCGCGAGGGTCGCGACTACGTCACGTTGGTGGCCGAGGTCAATCTCATCTCGGCACACGGCATTATGAGCGACGAAGAACTCAACAATGGCCCCTACGTGCAATTTGCGTGGCGCGACGACCTGCGACTACAAATCGAAACGCAAGGCGATCAGTTTCGCCACAAGCCCTATGAGCCATCCGAACGCCGCATGCTGATCAACTATGGCTACTCACCACCGTTTAGCCTCGGTGAGGAGTTCTCCAACTGGACCATCCTGCGCCAAGGTGAGGGTTGCCATCCTGAGTCGGTTGCACGTTGCATGATCGACACACTGTGGTGGGTGCACTTCACCAATTTCCATAGTTTTGCTCTTGCACAACGACTGGGTGTGGCCCATTACCACTACAACTGGAGTGTCACCCCGAGCCGACGCGACATTGCCGGCGAGATACAAAAGCGTTACGGCATCAACCCACGGTGATGGCAGTGACGACATCGTCGTTTACGATGACCGTCACACGCTGCAGCGAGTAGTCCAACGTCACCGGAAAATCTTCGCCATCGCGAGCACCCACCCGGAACGCCCAACCCAGTTCCTCGGCACAGCGTTGCGCGTCGGCTTCGCTATAGCCAAGCAACAGCTCGGCACGAGCCACGGTGATTTCCGCGGTGTCTGCACTATCGGCCACCGGGCAGGCCCTGTCGCTTGGCGCCGATGCTGGCGATGCGCTGCACGACCATGCCATGAGCACCGTTGCCAACGCCGCCACGACGCCGACTGTGGTGCGCAACATTCGCTTGTTCACTTCCCACACGGTACCCGTCGGGTGTTCGCCCGTGCCGTTTAGCCTTAGCGCTCTCGCTGATCGAGCACCTATGGCTGACCCACGAACTCATGCACGCACCGTTTTGCCGACTGTCGCTTCCTCGATGAACCCACCGCGTGTGGTGTTCGTGAATGCCCGAATCATCGCTGCAACGCTTGCCAGCAGCAACGCCATGCGGCAACAGACACCCTGCGCACAAAGACCCCGCGCACTTACACCATGACACAGGTTCGCGGTCTGCGAGCGGCAGTCGATGCAATGCATGACCACATCTGGGATGACGAGCGCGGGATGGTGCAGTTGTACGGGTTGCATCTCGTGCGCGAAACCGCACTGGGTGCGTTTGCCGATCTCGAGCGCGGCAACGTCGAGCGGGCACAACGCGGGCTGCGCGAGGTGTTAC
>JBEDEI010000104.1:0-3234 GCA_041175765.1 Actinomycetota bacterium
GCTCACTCGGCGGTCTGAAACCCTCACTACCCACCAGGGTCAGATTGCGTTCCCTGGCGGGCGAATCGAGCCAGGCGAAACATCGTTGCAGGCGGCACTGCGTGAAACTCGAGAAGAAATCGGAGTCGACGCCAGTACGGCACACATGCTCGGCGAACTCTCGGCGCATCGAACGATTTCAAGTACGAGTCATATCGTGCCGCATGTGGTGCAACTTGCTTCAGCACCAGCCCAGTTTTCGCTCAATCCAGAAGTAGATCGCGTGCTCAGTGTTTCGTTACTGGAACTCATTCGCCCCGACACTTTCGCGCAGGAGCATTGGGTGTTTCCCGATCGAGAGGTGGTAGTACCGATGTTCTATCTCGAGGATGAAACCGTTTGGGGTGCCACCGCACGCATGCTGCAAGATTTGATTCTGCTCGTTCTGCAGAGGTAGCAATTCACGGCCCAGCAGCAATGCGTACGGCGTGAAAAAAGACGATTACCCAAGCGTCGCAGCGCAGGCGGTAGCTGCGCTGTCGATGTACGCATGATGCTTGTAGGTCACGTTGAAACTGGTCGTCGACTTTTGCACGCAGTACTGCGTTCCATTCCACATCATGACCGCGTCGCATGAGCAATGGGTAATTTGCGTAGGCGAAGTCATGTCGTTCGCACGCCAGGCGAAAGTTGAACGATGCGCCAGTGCTACCGATGAGCGGGGCGGAGCACCCGTCCGTCGTGGCCGCGAGCCACGGGTGCCTACGTTTTGCCCGTGCGCGGTCACGACGAAAACCCTGCAGTGGTGCGGAGAACACCAAGTGGTCAACCACATGCAGTTCATCGATAGAAGAAGTAGCAATCGCTTGACGTACCGGCATGATTGCCAGTTGAGCGATTGCGACGGTGCAAGCGACCATGCGGCGCATTTCCACCTCGCTATTACGGGGTCATCCCAATGCCTTGCTGTGTGCGCGAGTGGTGAAATCTGTGCGCTATTTCCAGCGGCGCATGGTGGCCACCATTTCAACGGCAACATCGGCTGCCTCGAAGCCTTTGTTGGTGTCGTCGGGGCGCGAACGTTCAGCGGCCTGCTCTACGTTTTCCACCGTCAGGACGCCAAAGCCGATCGGCACCAAGGTTTCGAGTTGCACTTGCATGATGCCGTCAGCACAGGGGCCGGCGACGTAGTCGAAGTGGGCGGTGTCGCCGCGAATCACTGCGCCGAGGGCAACGAGCGCGTCGTACTTCTGCGATACTGCCATGAGTCGCGCCATGACGGGGATTTCATAGGCGCCCGGCACCCAGAACACATCGATGTTCTTGTCTTGCACACCATGTTTGGCGAGATTGCGCTTGGCACCATCAAGTAGCGCGTTGACGACGAACTCGTTGAACCGTGAACACACGATACCGATGCGCAGAGATTCGTACTTGGGCTTTTTCATTTGGTACCTCCAGTTGTGGGATTGAGTAGGTGACCGAGTCGATCGCGTTTGGTGGACAAGTATGTACGGTTTTCGTCGGTTACTACAGCAACGATGGGAACTCGCTCCACCACGCTCAGACCGTAGCCCGCGATACCGCCGTATTTGGCGGGATTATTTGTCATCAATCGAAGTTGTGTTGCACCTAAGTCGGCCAGGATTTGCGCACCGATGCCGTACTCGCGACTGTCGACGGGCAACCCGAGTTGCACATTGGCATCGACGGTGTCGAGGCCGCCATCTTGCAGCGAATAGGCGCGAATCTTGTGACCGATACCGATGCCCCGGCCTTCATGGCCACGCAGATAGACCAACACACCCCGGCCTTCATCGGCGATGAGTTGCATTGCTACGGCAAGTTGATCACCACAATCACAACGCATGCTGCCAAACACATCTCCGGTGAGACACTCACTGTGTACCCGCGTCAGCACCGGAGTGTTGTCATTGACGTCACCGCGCACGAAGGCAAGATGCTCGATGCCATCCAACGTCGATCGGTAGGCAACACATTCGAATTCACCCCACTGTGTGGGCAGGCGGGCAGCGCCGATTCGCTCAACCAGTCGCTCTTTATGGCGGCGCCAATTCACCAATGCAGCAATCGACGACAACAACAAGTTGTGTTGTTTGGCAAACTCAACGAGTTGCGGCAGGCGCGCCATGGTGCCATCGTCATTTTGAATCTCGCATATCACTCCTGCTGGCTCGCATCCGGCAAGTCGAGCGAGATCCACTGCCGCCTCTGTGTGGCCTGCGCGCTTGAGCACTCCACCTTCTCGTGCCCGTAGGGGGAAGACGTGCCCGGGGCGCGCAAATGCCTGGTAGCCAACCGTTGGATCAGCCAGAGCGCGAATGGTGAGTGCGCGATCCGCCGCTGAGATACCGGTGCTCGTGCCTTCCAGCAAGTCGACCGACACAGTGAAGGCCGTGCGGTGACTTTCGGTGTTGTGATCCACCATCATGGGCAGTCGTAAATCGTCACAACGCTCGCCGGTGAGTGGTGCCACCACGACTCCGGACGTGTGTCGAATGATGAACGCCAGTTTCTCGGCGGTCACATGTTGTGCCGCCATGATGAGGTCACCTTCGTTTTCGCGATCCTCATCATCGACGATTACGACCATCTCGCCCCGTGCGATTGCAGCAATCACGTCATCGATAGGTGCAAAGACACTGCCATGTGCCGTCGTATTGCTGGTCATTGGGTACTCCTTTGAGGTTGCAGAATTACTTCGATGTCGTCGCCAAGTTGTTGAGTGCTGACGAACTCGCCCCGCCACACATCGGCGAGCGTGGCTGCGGTATCGCCGGCAAACGCAGGTACGGCATCGGCACCGCCCATGACCACTGGCGCAATGTGAAAGACGTAGCGGTCGACGAGACCGGCTTGATGAAAACTTGCCGCAACGTTGGCACCACCTTCCACCATGAGTTGCAACGTATCTTCGCGCCCCAATGTGTCGAGCAGGTCGGTGAGTGGGCCATTCCACTCGGTACAGGGATGCACCCGTGCATCTTTCGGTGCCCGCCCCAGCACGATGCGCCGCGGCGAAGGCCCGGCAATATCGCGAACCGTGAGTTGTGGATCATCAGCACGAACGGTGCCAGCACCAACGACGATTGCGTCGCTTGCCGCCCGCAATTCGTGCACGCGTCGACGGGCAATCTCGCCGGTGATCCAGCCACCGGCACCGGATTTTGCGGCGATGAAGCCGTCGATGGTCATTGCCAACTTGAGAACAACGAATGGGCGGCCGGTGCGACG
>JBEDEI010000105.1:0-2891 GCA_041175765.1 Actinomycetota bacterium
GATCTCGCGTTACCAGCGGCAGCCTGTGCGTCATGATGCCAGCACACCAGGTACCGAGCCCGACATCGAGCACATTTTTGAAGTTACCCCCAAAGACAAGCGCATGGCGCGAATTGCGGAGTTATTGACCGAGCACAGCCAACTCATCGTGTTTTGTCGCACCAAGCATGGTTCCGACCGTGTGGCGCGAAATCTGGAACATGAAGGCAACCGTTGTGCGGTCATTCACGGCAACCGCAGTCAAGCGCAACGTGAGCGTGCCCTCGATGACTTTCGTCGTGCACGAGCGCGGATTCTGGTTGCTACCGATGTGGCTGCTCGCGGTATTCATATCGATGACGTACCGTGTGTTGTTCACTGGGATCCGCCGGATGACCCGAAGGACTATGTACACCGTTCTGGTCGCACGGGTCGTGCGGGGGCCCGTGGCGTGGTGGTCTCGCTTGTCGATCCTTCGCAGAAACGCTCCGTCGTGCGGGACATGCGACAGATCGGCATCGACGTGCAGTGGGTGACCGCACAAGGGGTTGCGAGGCTGCGCCCCGGGGAACTGGGTTGGCTCGGCAAGCGCTAGCGAGGCTTAGAACACAATGTCCGTCGGACGTACGGGAACCCGGGGGAGCGGTTTTCCGGTAGCGGCGCGGATGGCAGCAACGATTGCTGGTGTCACCGAGATGCATGGCGGCTCACCGATGCCCTTGGCACCGAGTGGAGCCTGGGGTTCAGGTTCTTCGATCATGGTGGCAATCACATCGGGAGCATCAAGTGAGGTAGGCAGCAAGTAATCGGTGAACGACGGATTACGCATTTTCCCATCGACCAAGATGATTTCTTCCATGACGGCCAAACCGAGGCCTTGGGCGATACCGCCTTCCACCTGACCGAGTGCCGCCAATGGATTCAACACCCGTCCGACATCCTGGGCGGTGGCAATCTGTACGACTTTGACGAGCCCCAATTCGGGGTCGACATCCACGACGGCACGATGAGCGACGAAGGCAAAGGCCACATGGCAATTGCCTTGTCCAAGTTCATCTAGTTCTTCTGTGGGTCGGTGATGATGTTCGAATGTTTCGTCAAACACGAGGTCACGGGAGGCCTCCTGCACCGAGACCCGCAGAGTGCCCATGGTGTCGACGACGGAATCGTCGTCAATCACGAGTCGTAGGGGATCGATCTGGTGTTGCTGTGCAACGTGTTCGAACAGGCGCTCGCGAACCAATCGACAAGCACCGTCGACGGCACCGCCACTCATCCATGTTTGTCGCGACGCCGAGGTGCTGCCGGCACTGCCGATGGCCGTGCTGATGGGCTCCAACAACACCGTGTCGACACCCAGCACCGTGCGAGCGATTTGTTGGGCGAGGACCACGAAACCCTGACCAACTTCGGAGGTGGCAAACTGCAGGCTGACGACACCATCGGCGAGCCGACAGCGCGCTGTGGCGTAATCATCGAAGCCTTCGCTGTACATCAAGTTCTTGATTGACACACCCCACCCCACGCCTCGGCGGATGTGGGAGCGTCGCGCAGTGAGCCCGGAACCACCGGGCAGCGTGAGCGGGTCGGCGTCAGACGGCATCTCGGGTGGCATGGGAAGCGCAGCAGTTTCCCGAATGCAACGCTCCACCGGGGCGACACTTTCCACCACTTGACCGGTAATCAGACGATCACCAGTTTTCATGGCGTTCTTCAGGCGAATGTCGACAGGCGAGATGCCACATGCGTCAGCGAGCTTGTCCATCTGCGATTCGTGGGCAAAGCAGGCCTGCACCACACCGAAACCGCGCATGGCACCGCAGGGCGGGTTGTTCGAACGCACGGCATAACCGTCGACGGTTGCGATCTCACACGTGTACGGGCCTTGCATGTGGGTAACCGCATTGATGAGCACAGCAGATGAGGTAGATGCATAGGCGCCGCCGTCGAATACGGCATGGGCCTCCACACGACGAAGGGTGCCGTCTCGATCGGCGTGGTGGCGCATCGTGATGGTGGCGGGATGACGATGGATATGGCCGTAGAACGATTCTTCGCGCCCGTACTGCATCTTGATCGGCCGTCGGGTGACGAGGGCCAGCAAACAACAGTG
The DNA here is from genome assembly GCA_041175765.1 of Actinomycetota bacterium. Taxonomy (GTDB): domain Bacteria; phylum Actinomycetota; class Acidimicrobiia; order Acidimicrobiales; family Ilumatobacteraceae; genus F1-60-MAGs027. The sequence continues at coordinate 2,093 of JBEDEI010000105.1, forward strand.
CACCTGCAAACTGATGTCTTCCCGGCCGCCGAAGGCCCCGCCGACGCCACCGAGCGTAAGGCGAACTCGTTCGAGTGGCACACCGAGGCAAGCGGCAATCTGCTTTTGGTCTTCGTGCAGCCATTGCGTGGCTACGAACAGTTCCACTCCACGACCGTCGTCGTCGGGCAACGCAAGGGCTGCTTCGAGGCCGAGGAACGCTTGATCCTGCATGCCTATTTCGTAAGTGCCTTCCACAACGACATCACCGACGAAGGACTGATCACCACGAACCACCTGTTGGCGGCGAATGACATTGCCGTCGGGATGAATCGGCGGGACACTTCCATCGATTGCCTGTTGGGCACTCAAGAGAGGTGTGAGTACCTCGTACTCCACGACGATGGCATCAAGCGCCCGACGAGCAGTCTCGGGATGGTCAGCGGCGACTGCTGCAACCGGTTCGCCGGCGTAGCGCACGACGCCGCAGGCGAACACGGGTTGATCGCTGGCGATGAGGCCGTAGGTGAGCTGGCCCGGCACATCGTCGGCAGTGATGACGGCCGACACTCCGTTGATAGCCAATGCCGCTGCCGTATCGATGCGCACGATGCGGGCATATGGATGCGGACTGCGAAGGGTGGCACCCCACAACATATTGTCGGCCCAGGCATCCGAAGAGAACGCAAATTTTCCCTGCACCTTGGGCATGCCATCGGGGCGCAGAGCGCTGGTGCCCAATCCATTGCGTCGTTGCGTGGTGGTGGAAACCATGTCAGGTCTGCTGCTGCGCGTTGCGCTGGTCGCGGGCCTGCTTGAC
>JBEDEI010000106.1:0-2539 GCA_041175765.1 Actinomycetota bacterium
GTGGTGTGTAGACGGTCGATCGCGTCAGTTGCAATCTGCACAGCGGTTTGAAAGCCGAAGGTGGCGTCGGTGCCCACAACGTCGTTGTCGATGGTCTTGGGCACACCAACAATCGGCAAGCCGTGGTCGTCAGCGAGCATCGACGCCACCGTGAGCGACCCATTGCCACCAATCACGATCAACGCGTCGAGACCAAGATCGTTGAACACCTGCCTCGTGCGCTCGACACCGTCGGCATGGTCGAACGGGCTACCACGGCGCGTGCCGAGGATCGTGCCACCCTTGGGCAAGATGCCGCGCACTTTGCTGATGTCGAGTTCTTCGTATCTCTTCTCGAGCACGCCATCCCATGCGTCGTAGAAACCGAGCACGCGGTGACCACCCACGCCGTGGGCTTTGCGCACGATGGCGCGAATGACGGCATTGAGACCCGGGCAGTCGCCACCGCCGGTGAGTACGCCGATATTCATACTGTCAAGGCTAAGACTGCACCCGGCGTGCGCCTTCCACCAGGTTGATGCGGTAGATCACTTCATCGAGTGCATCGCCGGCAGTAACCGTTGGGTAACGCAACGGGTTCTCTGTGGTGACACACGTCGGCAACGGTGCAAGCAACGTCGAGGGCCGTGGGTGGCAAAACTGCACGATGCTGTATCGCTCGCCATCGAAATCCGGGTCGGCCACCACGCGGTGCCAGCCAATGGGAATCACACCATTGGTGAGTCGCTCCAGCATGATGCCGGTGTTGAGAATTACATGACCCGCTGGTGGCACGGCGTCAATCCATTTGCCACCGTGCTTTACTTGCAAACCTTTGGCGGTTGCACGTGGCAACGCAGTAATCAAGTTGATATCGCCGTGCTCGGCTGCCCACACGTGGCCGTCACCCGGCACCTGCTTCATACTCGGGTACCGAATCGCGCGATTCAGTGCACAACCGTTGTCGACCATTTCATCAAAGAACGTGTCTTTGCAACCAAGACCAATGGCGATGATGCGCAGGAACCGCGTCTGCAAATCGATCATTGCATCGTGAAACGCGTACAACACCTTGCTGATGCCCGGCACCGATGCCTCGGGCAGCACCTGGTCGGGGTACGCCTGTGGAAACTTGCGACGCATGGGATGCCCGGGCTCCATCTGTTTGCCCCAGTTGAGCATTTCTTTCCAGTCGGGCTTATCGCTCACTTCGGCAGTTTCCACCAACACGTCGGTATACCCGGTTTGACCATTGGCGCCCGGGGCGATGTAGCGGCGTTTCTCTTCGGTTGGCTTATTGAAGAACTCAAAGAGCATCGAATAGGTGGTGTCGAGCATGTCTTCGGCAAGGTCGTGGCTGGTGTAGACGAAACCGGTGGCCAGGCTGCGCATGACCCCGTCGACTACCGCTTTGCGCTGTTTAGTGCTGCCCTGTTCAAAGGCGAGCAAATCAACGTCGAGTATGTCGTTGGACATGCCCTTCACGCTACGGTAAAGGGCGAACCACATCGAACAATCGGGCGTTGCAGTAAGGCTGCGCGCATCAAACCAAGGAGCAGCAGATGAAGGCCTACGACAAGGTGTACATCAACGGAAAATGGGTTGCAGCAAGCAGCCAAGACACACTGCAAGTTTTCGACTCGACCGACGAATCAGTGATGGCCACCATTCCGGCTGGCACCGCGAAGGATGTCGATGCCGCCGCCCGAGCAGCACACGCTGCGTTCGACGCCTGGGCCGCACTCGACGTACAAGAGCGCGCAAAGTACATGAGCCGCATCGGTGATGGCCTGGCGGGTCGAATGGATGAAATCGCCACCGCCATCTCTCGCGAAACCGGTATGAGCAAGATGCTGAGCCAACTCGTGCAGGTGGGCTTGCCAATCAATTCGTTCAAGCAAGCCGCGGCGATTGCCGAGAAGTACTCGTACTCGAAAGAAGTGGGCAGCTCACTTGTGGTACGTGAGCCCATCGGCGTGGTTGGCTGCATCACGCCGTGGAACTATCCGCTGCATCAAATCGCCGCGAAAGTCGCCTTTGCCATGGCTGCCGGTTGCACCGTGGTGCTGAAGCCTTCGGAGGTGGCACCACTCGATGCATTCATGCTCGCTGAGATCATCGACGAGGTGGGCCTGCCTGCCGGTGTGTTCAACATGGTCACTGGCGTCGGGCCAGTTGTCGGCGAAGCAATTGCTTCTCATCCGCTGATCGACATGGTGTCGTTCACCGGCAGCACACGAGCGGGCAAGCGCGTCATGCAAGTAGGTGCAGAGAGCATCAAGCGCATCGCACTGGAACTCGGTGGCAAGTCGGCCAACATCATCGGTGACGATCTGGATGCCGAGACTTTTGGTAAGGCCGTGAAGTCGGGAGTCGGTAAGGCGTTCTTGAACAGCGGTCAGACGTGCTCGGCACTCACCCGCATGCTGGTGCCAAAGTCACGGCTTGCCGAAGCCGAAGAGCACGCAGCAGCTGCAGCCAGCGCGATGAAGCCGGTTGACCCGTTTACCGAGGGCATGAACCTCGGACCACTTGCATCAGCCGCGCAACGCGATCGCGT
>JBEDEI010000107.1:0-6583 GCA_041175765.1 Actinomycetota bacterium
ACGACCAGAAAGAACTACGAACATTGCGTCTGGCGCATCACCTTCGTTGAACAGAACATCGCCACGTTGCAGTTGTCGGACAGAACCTGCACCGGCGATCTTCTTCAGCGACTCGGGTGAAGTAGCGGCGAAGAATGCATTGTTTGCGAGGAGTTCTTCATGAGTCATGAGCATTACGGTACTACCCTTAGTGCCAATGCCAACGGGTGAAATGCGTAGACCAGGTGAGGTCATTTGGACCATCGTCGTCGCCGCAGGTGCAGGAACGCGATTTGGTGGCCCAAAACAATTCGAAGCACTGGGCGACCGACGGGTGATGGACTGGGCTGTGGCAGTTGCAAAAGAGGCAAGCGACGGCGTAATAGTGGTTGTTCCGCCCGAGGTGGCCGTGAAAGAGGGTGGTGTTGCAGGTGGTGCCACTCGAAGCGATTCCGTTCGCCGTGGGCTTTCGGCTGTGCCAAAGAATGCCACCATCATCTGTGTGCACGACGCCGCTCGACCGTTCGCCAACGAAGCCGACTTTCAACGTGTTATCGAAGCCGTGGAAGATGGAGCCGATGGTGCAGTTCCGGCGATTCCCGTGGCAGACACCATCAAGGTGGTGGACGACACCGGTCAGGTCATGCGCACACCCCCGCGCGGCAGTTTGCGTGCAGTGCAAACACCGCAGGCGTTTCGCGCCGAAATGTTGCGCCGTGCTCACGCATCCCTCGGTGAGAGCACTGATGACGCTGCACTCGTTGAAGCAGAGGGTGGCAAAGTCGTGGTTGTCGACGGTGATGTCGTGAACCGAAAAATCACCACGCGTGAAGATCTCGAGTGGGCCCGTGCGCAACACGGCGGCGAGCGATAAATCCATGAGTGAGAGTTCAATCAGCAAGCTTCGCGTTGGGCAGGGTTTTGATATTCATCGATTTGCTGACGACGACCGGCCGCTGGTGTTGGGTGGCGTGAACATCCCTGGCGAGCGTGGGTTGCACGGTCACAGTGATGCGGATGCAGTTGCCCATGCTGTGAGTGATGCGCTGTTGGGTGCTGCCGGTTTGGGCGACATTGGTCAACACTTTCCCGACACCGACCCGCAATGGAAAGGCGCCAACTCTGTACACATTTTGCGCGAGGTTGTTGCCAAGGTGCACGCAGCTGGATGGCGAGTCAGCAACGTAGATGTAAACGTGATTTGTGAACGTCCCAAGATTGCTCCCTACCGAGAGGCGATGCAGACCAACTTGACGGGCGTGGTCGGGGCACCGGTGAGCATCAAGGGTCGTCGCGCCGAAGGACTTGGCAGCATCGGTCGGGTAGAGGGCATTGCCTGCATCGCTGTTGCGTTGCTGGTGGCGTGAGGAGCGATTGGTGAGCAAACCCCGTCGCGGACCGCGTCGACCAGATCGCAGGAAGAACAATGAGCGTGGTGGCCCACGTGGTCAACAACGTGAACGTGCCGCCAGTTCAGGGCGTCCGGCACGGCCTCGCTCCAATGATCGTTCACTCGGCGGAGAACAAATAGAAGGTCGCCAAGCAGTACGCGAGCTGCTCACCGCCGCTCGACGACGTGTGCGGGAGATCTTGATTGCCGACGACACTGAACGAAACCCAGTAATCAGCGAGATTCTTGATATCGCTCGCTCACAACGGGTTGCAGTGCGGCAAGTCAGCCGCAACGAAATTGAAGATCAGGCGCGTAGTGAAGCACCACAGGGAGTGATTGCCTTTGCCGACCCACTCGAAGAAACCGTGCTCGATGAAGTGCTCGTGCGGGCAACGACGTCGAATGACAAGTTGTTCTTGGTAGCCATCGACGGTGTGACCGACCCGGGCAATCTCGGTGCGATTCTGCGCTCATGCGAGGGTGCTGGTGTGGATGCGGTGATTTTGCCGCGCCATCGTGCCGTGCATATCACCCCGAGTGCGGCAAAAGCTGCGGCCGGCGCCGTTGAGTTCTTGACCATGTGTGTGGTGCCCGGACTACCGACGGCGATTCAGGTGATGCGTGATGCCAATGTCTGGGTCGTCGGTTTGGATGATGCAGCCGATAAACCCATTTTTGGACTTGGTGATTTAGCAACCGAACACATTTGTTTGGTGCTCGGCGCAGAAGGCCCGGGCCTGTCACGATTGGTCCGTGAGCGGTGCGACATGATCGTGTCGATTCCCATGCTCGGCGCATTGTCATCGCTCAATGTGTCGGCGGCTGCGGCCCTCGCGACGTATGAAGTAGTGCGCGCTCGTCGTCAATAATCACTTCGCTCGTAGAGTAAATGTCCGTCGTATAACGCGACTCGCCGGGGTAGCTCAGTGGCAGAGCAACCGCCTTGTAAGCGGTAGGTCGTGGGTTCAATCCCCACCCTCGGCTCAACTGCTACGCGGCTCGAGTTTCAATATGCCGAATGCGCTGACTGCAAGCAGAAGCGCGAGAAGTACAAGTGTGCCGGTGATTCCGAATGATGGTTGCCAGACTGGATTACTGAACATCGCAAAGAAATTATCGCCAATGATCCCAACCGAGTAGCGACGCAGTGCCGCATAGCCAGAGAAGAATTGAGCGACAGCCCATAACACCACAATGGTGACGCGACTCGTCAATGAAAGCCGCAAATTGCGTGCCGCCAAGAGTGGCAAGCCAACGAGCAATGGTGTGATGTGCCTTCCTTGAACACCGTAACTACGGATGATTCGGTAATAATTTATATCTGTTGCGACCACAAAGAGAATCATGACGATAATCAATGTGATTGATGCAAGCTTTGTCGATGGATTGAGGTTGCGCCAGCTCAACGCGATAAGAGAAGTCGTAACAATGACGAACAGCATGAACACCAAACGTGGCGCAGGGACTTCAAGTGATCCAAGGTCACCAACTGCTTCAAGAAGAACTCGATGAGTGTCACTTAGCGCATGAATGAGCTGTTCACCGAGAGGTATGTCGGGCGCAAGGTACGCAGCGCGGCTGTCGTCGACATTTGTGTTATAGACAAACAAGTACCACCAGGTTGCGAACGTGAGAATTGCTGCGTGTAGTCCAACTACCCAGCGGTGACGCCGCATCAGGGTAATGATGCTCTTTGTGGAACCATTCGCCAATACACACACCACAATGACCACGGCGTAGTACACCATTCCGAGAGGCCGTGCCAAAATAAGTGCGACACCACTCGTTGCGAAACAAGTGATCTCCCATGAATCGCAACGATCCGCGGTAAGTAGCCCTGGAAGTGCAATCCATAGGGCAATTGCACTTACCACCTCGAGACCACTTGGGTTCACGACAGATGACAGAAAAATTACTGCAGGGGTTAGTGCTGCCACGAGCGGGATTGATGAAAGCAGACGTCTGGAAAGTGTTGTCGTCGCAAGTGCGATGATTATCGCTGCGGCAAGAGCGCTCCATAGGCGCGCAGCAAACCAGGCCGTGTTGTTCGCGCCATTCACCGTTCCGAGCCCTGGAACGAGATATACGGCTGGTGTATAACGACCCATCGCAGTAATGGGCCGCTCACCAGTAGTGACCTGATCCTGCACACGCAAGCCACATCCGGGCTGGGTGGGCTGAGCAACGAAGCATCGTTGGACGGCGTTCGCACCATCGAATTGCGGATCGATGTCTACGTAAGTTGACCAATGGGAGAGCTCCATGCGGCCGTTGAAATGCGAGTCCTCGACCAAACTGCGTGTGGTCGAGGACTCGGTAGGCGCGACACCGTTGACCACCACACCGTCGGGAGGCGAGCTGAGCACATTCTTGCCATCCAAAATCTGCAGCGGAACTATCGAACCGTCATTACGTTCGGCGTAGATGAAATAGGGTTCGCGAAGTGCAAACTCCATTTGCCAGATAGAAAACCCGACAACGGTCGTCGCGGGAATATTGAGACTGCTCGTAACATCGTCGCGAAGCGTGTTCAGCGGTGTGCGCTGGAGCACTTCGTCGTTGCTCACGATGAGAATGTGCGAGATACCAGGGCCACTGTCGTACACCCATCCATCCATCGACAACACCCAACCGGGAAGTTCTTCGCCCTTGGGTTGTCCACGAATGACGGCAGCTGACTTGATGAAATGTGATGCCTCATCCGGTGCCGAGCCAAGTGGCGTGAGCTGCGACCACAGACCCAAAAGCAGTGTTGCCACCAGGAGGGTCGCACCAAAAATACCCCAAGACTTTTTGGTACTACTCGTCACGGCGCAATCGTAATGTTCCATGGCACACGCAAGAGATGCATACGCATCCGGAGCTGCTACGCGGCGATTAGTCTCGTGTTATGAGCCAAGAGCAACGTCGTCCTCGTCCCGCGCCCGAACCACGGGGTGCGAACGTCAATTCTGTTCTGTCAATTGCGGTGGCCGTGCTGGCCGTGCTGCTTGGTTTTTTCATTTTGCGTGACTTGCGAAATGACACGACCATCACCGCACCAGAGTCGTCACAGTCAGAGCAGGCATCAACCGACACGACCATGGAAACGATTCCGGTGGAAACCACTGCAGCACCGGTCGTACTCACCGCATTCAAGGTGCAGGTGGCAAATGCGTCAGGTGTTAGCGGCAGCGCAGGTTTGCTCACCACCGAGATGCAGGGTCGTGGCTACATCGTGCAGCCAGCAATCAACAAGAGTGAAGTCACACCCAAGCAAACCGTGACCGTCGTGTACTACCTGTTGGGCAGTGAAGCAGCAGCGGCACAAGTTGCCAAAGATCTTGGCGGTGTTGCCACGTCGCCGATGCCGGCACCAATCCCAACGGAAACTGCCAGCCTTGGTGAAGCCAGCGTGTTGGTGTTGATGGGCACGGACATTGCAGGCAAGCCGCTCTCCATTCTTTCTGGCGGTGGCACTCCCGTTGCACCAGTAGTAGAGGCGACCACGACAACAACAGCCTGAAGACACAACACCCCTATGGGTGAAGTGTCGTCAGCCAAAGTTCTGCGGCGCGGGCCACACAGTTCGTTGTGGAACTGACTCCCTCATCCCCAAAGCGTTCACGCAAACTGACCACCTGTGCACCGCCTTTTTCGGCATGCGCGCGTGCCGAATTCGTGGCGTCACCGCAAATGATGAGCACCGGTGTGTGGTGTTGCCGGCATGAATCCAAGACGCCGCCGACAACTTTTCCATCAAAACTGGTGTCGTCTAGTCGACCTTCGCCGGTGATGACCGCATCGCATGCGGTTACTGCGTCGTAAAAACCTACTTCTTCGGCGACAAGTTCAAAGCCAGGCAGCAAAGTTGCACCGAGTGCGAAGAGTCCACCTGCCAATCCGCCGGCCGCACCACCACCAGCAATCTTGGTGACATCAACGTTCCATCGTTGCTTGTAATGCTCGGCGGTTCCCGCCAGTCGTGTCGACAGAAACTTGATGTGTGTTGCCGTCGCCCCTTTTTGTTCGGCAAACACTGCTGCAGCATCCAGAAACGGCGTGTCCACGTCGCAGGCGACGAGAAACTCCACTCGTTTGAGTCGTGCTGGCGTGGTAATTGCTTGAACGGCACCAAGGCCACCGTCGGTGGTTGCCGATCCACCCAGACACACAATGATTCGCTCGGCCGCCAAATTAAGTGCGGCATCGATGAGTTGACCCGTACCGATGGTCGAAGCAGCAATCGGATCGTTTGCTTCTGCGCCACCAGCCAGTTGTAAACCTGAAGCCAGCGCCATCTCAATCACTGCTGTGCCACGGTGAAATCTCCACGGTGCGTCAACAGGAGCACCGAGTGGGCCTTCGACGCGCAATACCTGATTTGCCCCGCCCAAGATTGCCAACGTGCCCTCACCGCCATCAGCCATCGGCATCTCTCTGCACTCGTGATCGGTGGTCCAGCAGGCATCAGCAATGGCGCGGGCTACCTCGTGGGCGGTGGCCGTACCCCGAAACTTGTCGACTGCCGCGAGGACCTGCACGGCTTCTAGTGTGTCGGATGATGAGCAACCCACTTGATCTTGACGCAACCGCCCAAGCAGCTTTGCTGCGAGCAGGCAAAATCTCGCCCACCGAACTCGTTGACCTGGCCATCGCTGCGGTCGAGCGTGTGAACCCACAACTCAACGCGGTGATCCATCCACGATTCGAGCGAGCGCGTGCGGAGGCAAAGAGTGCCCAAAGCGGCGCATTCGCCGGAGTGCCGATGGTCGTGAAGGATTTGAATTGTCAGATCAAAGGCGAGCCGTATCACCTCGGTACACGCTTTCTAAAGAGTCGCAACTTTATTGCCACCGAGAACTCGTACCTGTACGAGCGATTCCGCAGTGCGGGCTTCATTGCCATTGGTCGTACCAACGTGCCGGAGTTCGGTAGCACCATCACCACCGAACCACTCGCGTATGGACCAGCACGAAACCCCTGGAACACGGAACACTCCACCGGCGGCAGTAGCGGTGGTTCTGCTGCAACGGTTGGCGCCGGTTGCGTGGCCGTTGGCCATGCAAATGACGGTGGTGGATCAATCAGAATCCCGGCGAGCGAGTGTGGGCTCGTCGGGTTGAAGCCCAGCAAGGGTCGAGTGAGCCTCGGGCCGGCAATCGGTGAGGCATGGATTGGTGGAGTCGTCGAGGGGTGTGTTACGCGGTCCGTGCGCGACACCGCTGCAGT
>JBEDEI010000108.1:0-3764 GCA_041175765.1 Actinomycetota bacterium
GCAACTATTGCATACACATATTCACTTCCGCGTCGTATGCGCGCCAACAATTCCATATTGTTTCTCACCAAACACCAATCTATTGAGCAATGCTGGGGTCCGAACTAAGAACTAGCCTGAAGTTGGTGCTTCCACGAATGATGTGCAGCCGTGATTGAGCAGTTCCCCGTCATTATTACGGTTCGTGACCGTCTCGCTCCCTTGCTGGCCCTCTTGGAGTGGCTGGAAAAAGTTGGCCAGGAAGAGATCTGGCTCTGCGACAATGCAAGTACCTACCCACCATTGGTCGAATTCTTGGCTACCACCAAACACCATGTGGTGCGTAACGGCTTCAATCTTGGGCATCGCGCGCCGTGGCTAAGTGGCCTTGTTCCTGAACTTGGTCACGATCGCTACTTCATCGTCTCCGACCCTGATGTGGTGCCGACCACCGAATGCCCACCTGACGTATTGCCGTTCTTTAAGAAAACTCTGGAAGAGCACCCAGAGATCTACAAGGTGGGGTTTTCGCTGAAGATTGACGACCTACCTGATCACTATCGGCACAAACAGAGTGTAATCACCTGGGAACAACAATTCTGGACTCAGCCGGCATTTCGCCACTACTACCACGCACCAATCGACACCACCTTTGCGATGTATCGACCTGGAGTGCCCCACGGTCCACATCACCTACGAACGGCACCCCCGTACGAGGCGCGTCATCTGCCGTGGTACCAAAACTCCGACCAGTTATCGCCCGAAGATCGGTACTACACCGAGCACGCCGATAACCGAATCACCAACTGGAATGATGAGCGATTGCCTGCCAATGTCCGCGGCAAACTGCGCATGCTTCGACACGACACAACGCCGGGCAACGAGCAGTAGTACATGAGTGAAACGGTCATTCACGTCGATGGACTGTGGAAAAACTTTCGTATGTATCACGAACGCAATCGATACATAAAAGCGGCATTGTTACGGGGTCGTCGGGCAACATATGAAGATTTTTGGGCATTGCGGAATGTCTCGGTAGACATTCGTGATGGAGCAACCATCGGCTTCATCGGTGCAAACGGTTCGGGAAAATCCACCTTTCTCAAATGCTTGACGGGGATTTACCAGCCAGACCGCGGCACCGTCGGCGTCCACGGCACGGTTGCTGCACTGCTTGAGCTTGGCGCCGGGTTTAGCCCCGAGCTCACTGGCCGAGAAAACATCTTTCTCAACGGTTCGATACTTGGAATGTCGCGAAATGACATCAAATCCAAACTGGATGACATCATTGCCTTCGCCGAACTGGGTGAATTCATCGATACACCGCTGAAGAACTATTCATCAGGTATGGCGGTTCGACTCGGGTTTTCCATTGCCGCACACGTAGAACCACACATCTTGTTGATTGATGAAGTGCTGTCCGTGGGCGACCAGAGCTTCCAGCGGCGCTCCAGTGAAAAAATTGAGGAGTTTCGTCGTGACGGTCGCACCATCGTGGTCGTAAGCCACAGTTTGGGTTTAGTGGAGCAATTATGTTTAGAAACGGTGTGGCTGAAAAAAGGCGAAGTACAGATGCATGGCCCCTCTGCTGAAGTAATTGCTGCGTACACCGGTGGTAGCTACCAACAGCAAACGCGGGCAACGGACAACCTGCACGAACACTGGGGAACGGGAGATGCACACATCACCAGCCTCACCATCAGTGACGTGAATGGACGAGAAATCAGTGTTGTGGAAACGGGTAGCCCACTTCGAATCACCCTGCAGATGAATGCGCATACGCGAATCGAGTCGCCGATCGTTCGCGTCTCGATCGACACTTTGCAAGGTCAACACATTTGGGCCACCTCCACGCAACAGGGTCATGCCCGACTGCGAGTGCTGGACGGCCCAACGACCGCAACCATTGATGTACCCGAATTGCCACTGCTTGATGGTCAATACACCATCTCAGCAGCCATTCTGGATGCCACAGGTACCACCGAGTTCGATCATCATCGCAATTGGCGCACCTTTGATGTCCATCATCGTGGCATTGACGACTCTGGTGTTGTGCGTATTCCGGCTACCTGGAACATTCGTCGCGACTAGACGAGCTACAACTCCTCGGCAATACGCCGTGAAAATCGTTGGAATACACGCAAGCCAACAGCCACACTGACAGCTGCGGCCACGATGCTATACAGCACATCCGCAAAGCCTGGAAAGCGACCGTCGTACAAGGCGTGACGAATTGCGCGCACGTAGACCGCAGGCGGATTCCAGTGCAGGATGGTGATGACTAATTCATTCACTCGACCATCGAAACGTGCCGGATCATAAATCACTGGTGTGGAATAGAACCACACTTGATTGATGATGGTCCAGAGGTATCCAAGGTCACGGAAATAGACGGAACCGACCGAAAGCATCAAGGCAATACCTGTGGCGAATGCACCGAGTGCGACCATCAAGATAAACGCAATCGGGATATAGAGATACAACGCACTCCCGACCACGGCAAGTGCAACACAAACAATCACCATCTCAATGGAGAACTGCACGAAACTAAAAGCCACTTGTGAGAGCACCAGAGTCTCCCGGGGAAAGGCCACTTTTCGCACCAAGGTGGCATTGGAGGTGATGCTCTGCAACCCAAGGTTACAAATCAGCGAGAAAAAGCCCCATGGAATGAGACCCGACAAGACATATAGCCCATAAGTGTCTATGCCAGAAGGGTCGCCCACTCGTGCTGTGATACCAAAGGCAACACCGAAAACGAACGTCAAAATCAGCATGTGGCTGAGTGGATTCAGCATGGACCATGCCCAACCCAAAAACGAACCACGATATCGCTGCTTGAGTTCTCGCAGTGTGAGGTTCCAGAGCAACCCACGTGCAGCAACGATGTCGCGCACTTGTTGCATCAACATCAACGGTACCAGTACCCAACACGAGGGAAGTAAAACGATGTACATGTCGGTTACCTAGACTGAAATGGTGACCGATGGTCGAGATCCCTCCATTGAGGCTGAACTGCGGTTGCAAATCATGCAATTGCGCGACCATGCCATCGGTGCAGCAGCAAGCGTCGGGGAATTGCGAGCGCAACTTGCTGAAACGCAAGCACAACTCGAACAAAAATCTGCCCGGTTGACACGTCTACGAAAAGATTTTGAAGCACACGACGCACGAATGCGAGCCACAGCCACCTGGAAGATTGGCCGATTCGTGATGTTGCCAATACGTGTTCTTCGGCGACTCTTGCGTCAGTCATGACCATTGCTTTCTCCGCAGCCGAACCGCAGTTCAGCATCATTACCCCAGTCTTCAATCCACCACGGGATGCTTTCGAAGCATGTGTGGAATCCGTATTCACCCAGACGAACCCCGACTGGGAGTGGTGTTTGGTCGATGATTGCTCAACCGAACCGTGGGTGAGTCAGCGTTTGCGGGATCTCCAAGCACAAGATACGCGTATTCGCGTGCACTTTCGCTCGATCAACGGCGGAATCGTTGCGGCGTCCAACGACGCTCTGTCGTTGGCAAGTGGTGTATTTGTCGTGCTACTCGACAACGATGACATGCTGCACCCGACCGCCCTTGCACGCATCAGGGATGTTGTACACACGGATTCAACAATCGATTACATCTACACCGATGAAGATAAGGTTCGAGCCGATGGTACTCACTACGACCAGTTTGACAAGCCGCGTTGGTCACCCGAACGCTTTTTAACCCAGAACTACTGCAGTCATTTATCTGTTCTTCGAAAAACGCTGGTTGATGAAGTCGGTCGATTTCGC
>JBEDEI010000109.1:0-16922 GCA_041175765.1 Actinomycetota bacterium
GCTCAAAGGATTTGATCTGTCGACAACTTGCGCAGAGGTGATGAATCCGAATCCAGTGTCAGTATCTGTTGAAATGTCCCGAGAAGTGATGTTGACAACGATGAGGAAGCACTCCGTTCATTTAATGCCGGTTCTTAATCGGTCACGAGTTGTTGTGGGGGTATTTACCTCCAATGAGTTACTCAGTAATTCTCTTAAGTTGAACAAGGTAGTCCTCATGGCGGGCGGACGTGGGGAGAGGTTGCGGCCGCTCACAGACGCCAATCCCAAGCCGATGTTGAATCTTGGGGGAGCCCCAATTCTTGAGAGCATCATCAAAGAGTTTGTTTATCAAGGTTTTAACAATTTTGCGATTTCAGTTAACTATCTCGGAAACATTATCAAAGATTACTTTGGGGACGGATCACAATTCGGCGTAAACATCTCATATATTCACGAAGATGACCCACTTGGAACAGCGGGATCACTTGGCCATCTGAAGGAAAACTCACCCTTACCAGTGATTGTCATGAACGCAGATACTCTCACTACGTTACGGTTCACTGAGCTTCTCACTTTCCACGATTTACAAGGTGCTTCAGCCACAATGGCTTTGCGATCTTGGGGAACCCAGATACCTTACGGCGTTGTGTCGATGGACGGCGAATCTATAACAGAGATTAGAGAAAAACCATTTGAGAACCACCTCGTAAATGCGGGGATTTATGTGCTTTCGCCGGAGTCATTGGCGATGATTGCACCAAATCAGTATCTGGACATGACCGATTTGTTTATCAAACTTATTGCTGACGGACACAAAGTATGTGGGTATGAGGCCCGAGGTCAGTTGCTGGATATTGGAAGGCTTGAAGATTACGAGAAAGCTGAGAGGGAACTTGGTCTGTTTCGGAAGAGTTAGGCAACTGAGTCCCTAACTTTTTGAATACCGCTATCAGCTATACACTGATAGCCCCACGAAAGAAGCAAGGACGATGAAACTCTTCCGCCGCATCCTGCTCGTGCTCTCCGTTGCCTCCGCAATCGTTGGGATTCTTCGTGTAGGTGGCAGTAGCAAAGCCAAGGTCACCACCAAACAGGGTGGCTGGCGCACCTACACACCAACACGTGGCTCGTCGCCTACCAACAATTACACGTCTGCAAAGTGACAACACGGTGACACCCCAGTGACATCACCATGATTGGCGTCATTGGAGCAGGAGTGCTCGGCGCTCGCGTTGTGGAAGAACTCGTCGCCAACGGCCAGGCCCATGTGTATGTGCACGACAGCAACCCTGTGGCAGCACGTCGGGTGGTGGATCGCTCCTCACAGGCTGCTCACAAAGTGTCGGCAGTTGATGTGCATGAATTGTTCGGCACCAATGTGGTGGTGTTGGCATGCGCACCTGCACATGCCAAGGCGGCGCGACGTCTGCTGGAAGCAGGTGTCAGCGTGGTGTCTTGCAGCGATGATGTTGACGACGTACTGGAACTTCTTGATCTCGATGCAGTTGCGCGCCAGAAAAAACAAACGTTGGTCGTTGGTGCAAGTGCATCACCTGGTTTGTCGGGGTTACTCGTACACATGATGTCGTCTCGTTTCGACACCATTGATGAGGCACATGTTGCAGTGCACGGCACCGCTGGCCCGGCGTGTGCGCAACAGCATCATCGGGCTTTATCGCGGCAATCCATCGGCTGGCACGATGGAGACTGGCTGCGTCGACCAGCAGGCAGTGGTCGTGAACTGTGCTGGTTTCCCGACCCGGTGGGACCACGCGATTGCTATCGCGCAGAAATGGCCGACCCTGTCGTACTCCATCACGGTTTTGCCGACCTCACCAGGGTGACGGGAAGGGTGTCAGCAACACGGCGCGACCGGCTCACTGCGCGTTTGCCGATGCTTACCCCGCCGCACCCAGAGGGTGGTATCGGTGCATTGCGCGTGGAAGTGCGCGGATGGCGCAACGACTCGCGGCACATCGAAGTGGTTGGTGCCGCAGATCGCATGGCGAATCTGGCGGGAACAGTTGCTGCGGCAACCGCAAGGGGAGTTGCCATCGGCGGTTTTGCCAGTGGGGTTCGGGTATTGGGCGACAGTGATTCACCCAACGACGCCATATTCGATGCGGTGTGTAAAGCAGGAATTCAGCTGCGTGAGTTTGTGGGAACGTCGTCACCATAATGTCGCGCCGTCACGACATCATTCCGCCGGTGCTGCTACCCGCGCGATTGGTGACCATCCCGCTTCGCGGTGAGTTTTTCGTCCGCCATCATGTTCACCCCGATACGAATGCTCCCACAGTGGTGTTGTTGCATGGTTGGACTGCCTCGAGTGACCTCAACTTTTTTACTGCTTATCAAGAACTGAGCAATTTCGCTCATGTCATCGGCATCGATCATCGTGGGCACGGTCGGGGTTTGCGCCCGGATGTCAATTTCAGTCTGGAAGATTGTGCCGACGATGCTGCCGCTGTCTGTGCGGCACTTGGTGTGCAACGAGTCATCGCCGTGGGTTATTCCATGGGTGGACCGATTGCAATGTTGCTTGCCCGACGACACCCACAACTGGTGGCGGGCTTGGTGTTGCAGGCCACGGCAATGGAGTGGCGGGCAACGGCACGCGAACGCTCACGGTTCCGTGTTTCCCGCGCACTCGGGCCGATCACCCGCAGATTCATACGACCAAGCACGCTGCGACTGGTGTTTGCGCGGCGAATATCGGAGCGCCACCCGTTGCGGGCACATCTGGGTTGGATGTTGTCGGAGTGGCGGCGCAACGACCCTTGGCACATGGCACAAGCCGGTCGTGCGATTGCTGCATTCGATGCCCGTACGTGGGTCGGAGCATTGAATGTTCCGGTGGCAGTCGTCTTGACCACCCGGGACCAGTTGGTGGCACCACGCAAACAACGCGAACTTGCGCAAGCAACCCGCGCCGAGGTCGTGGCGTTAGACGGAGATCACTTTGTGAATGTCGCCAAACCTGCGGAATTCAGCGCGGCTACTCTGCGCGCTGTGCAGGTGGTACTGCGTGATCGAGGAGTTGCTCCAGCCGCGCAGTGAGTGAGTCAAGTGACTCCTGCAGTTCGGCAGTGGTGACGGTATTGGAAAGTGCGAGTCGAACAGCCGCCAACTCACGCGCCAAATACTCGGCGTTTTCTTGCGTTCGTGTGGCGATTGCCCGGTCGTTTTCCAAAGCATGCCGATCGCGATCCTCCTGGCGGTTCTGTGCCAACAAAATCAATGGCGCGGCATACGCAGCTTGTACGGAAAACATCAGGTTCAGCAAGATGAATGGGTACGGGTCCCAGCGCAGTGCAACCGACACCACGTTGACGGCAATCCAAACCATGACCAAGAACGTTTGCACGACAAGAAAACGCGCAGTTCCAAGGTTGCGAGCCACAGCTTCCGAAAAGCGACCGAATGCACCGGCCTCATAGGGCACATTGAGCTTGCGTCGGTAGCGCGGGCTGGCGAGCGAATCTGTGCGTTTCATACACCACTCCGTGTTGATGGGTGAGTTTGAAGAGCAGATTCGTGCTGGGTGCGTCGCCAGTCGGCTGGTAGCGCTCGATCCAACACGTCATCGACCGTGATTGCTCCCAACAGGTGGTTACCCGCATCGACAACAGCGACCGACAGCAGGTTGTACGTGGCAAGTCGGATCATCACGTCTCGTTCGGCCATCGTGGGCGGGATGGTCGGTTCGTGTTGGAGACAATCCTTCAGTTTCGTTTGTGGTGGTTCACGGAGAAGTCGTTGGAAGTGCACGACGCCCATGTAGCCACCCGTCGGTGGTTCATGAGGTCCATGGGTGACGAATACTTGTGCCGCAATCGAAACATGACGCTCAGGGTCGCGCACATGGGCAAGCGCTTCGGCAACGGTTGCTTCCGGCGACAACACGATGACCTCGGGAGTCATTAGTGCTCCTGCAGTGCCATCTGGCCACGACAACAGTTGACGCATGGTGTCGGCATCATCTTCATCCATCGACTCCAGCACTTGTGTGCGCTGCTCGGCGCCCATCTTGGCAAGCAGGTCGGCGAGGTCGTCAAACTCCATTTCGTCGAACACGCTGTTCAACCGGTCAAGGTCGAGTCCTTCGATCAAACGCAGCTGTTCATCTTCCGGTAGTTCTTCCAACACATCGGCCAGGCGCTCGTCATCCATTGCTCCAGCAATGGTGCGACGCTGTTCGATGGGAAGCGAAGCAATGAATGTGGCTACGTCACTGGGGTGCATGTTGCGCAGACGTGCCGCCTCTGCTGCCACGGGTGTTGCTGGTGCAAAGAGCGCCGCTACGTCGGTCCACTCCACGAGTCGAAAACTTGGTCGAGCAAGCAAGTTGCTGCGTTTTGCCAAACGAACCTGGGAAACATACCAAGCAGGGTTGTGACCGCCGTGGTGCTGGAGTGCGACATCGACAACCAACTCATCTCCATGTTTGGCATCGAACACATCCTTGGCCAGCAGTCGTTCCCCTTCGCGTGGACGAAACGGGTTGAGATCGATGTCGTAGCTCTTCAGTCGCACACCAGCGTTGTCCACGCTGGCGACGCGCGCGGCCGTAACGAAGATTCGCCGACGCTGACTACTCGCCACAAAACCCAGTACTCGCGGGGCTTCCACTCCACGACCAGGCACGACAACAATGTCGTCGATTTTGCCAATCGGCGCACCACCTGCGTCCAACAGCGGTAGCCGCAGGATGCGGTACGCATAGATGAGGTCACTGGCTGGCGTCACGAAGCGAGGCTACCCATGACGGCGTAGCCGAACCTCATACTTTTTCAGTTTTTATTTCGCAGGTCACTGACCATGAGTGCCACATATTCACGCAGGTACACGCTGGATTCACGTAGTGCATCCACCCGCGGCATCAGCGATGAGAGCCGCACATCTGCAAGGGAGTCATCGGTGATGTCGGGGTCTGACCCGATCATGCGAATGTTGTCAAAAAACCGTGCGAATTCATGACGGGACCGCCGCAGGTGAAAATCAGAAGTCACGATTGCCAGCGGGGTGGAGGACGAGACGCCTCGCATCGTGCGTGCAATGGCGGCATGTGACGCGGTGTTCGTCGAGACAGCGTCAATGTGGATGTTTTGCAGTGGAACACCCAAGTGCAGGGCCAGATCCTGCATGATGAGGCCTTGTTGATTGGGTTCGCGGATGCCGTCCATCCCCGGCTGGGCCCCGGCCATCACCAGCGTGGCGGTTGGGTACTCACGCCAGAGCACGACTGCACGGTGCACACGGCGTGCGGTTTCGAGCCCAGCCGAGTCGGCTTCAGGTATGTCACCCAATTCGTAGCCACCACTCAAGACGAAGATGTACTCAGGAGCCCACGCCGATGGATTGTTGGCATCGATGACCGGCAAAGATTCGGTGATGAGCGGCCGCTCGAGTACGAGAGCCATCATCGGAGTGCTCACCAACCACAAGACACCAAGGGCCGTCGTCCCAACAATCTTCACCCAACGCTGGAGACGCAGTGTTCGCCACAGGTACACCCAAATGCCAGCCATCACCAGGATGGGCAACCAGAGTGGTTCTATCGCGCTGCGCAGCACAGTATCCAGAGTACGAATCCCACCCCTAGCATGAAGCGTCTCGTTTCGGGGACGTAGCTCAGCTGGCTAGAGCACCTGCTTTGCAAGCAGGGGGTCGTGGGTTCGAGTCCCATCGTCTCCACTTCATGAGCTCCGTTGTGCTCTTGCTCTCCTGCCGGGATCGACCGGGCATCGTGGCCGGTGTCGCCACTTGGGTGGCGGGGATTGGCGGCAACATCATTGATGCCCAACAGCACACCGATACCGCCGACGGCATGTTCTTTCAGCGTGTGCAGTTCACTCCTCCTAGTGGTGCATCGCTCGCTGAACTGGAACAGCGCTTTGCGGTAGTTGCACAAGATCTTGGTGTGGAGTTTCGATTCAACACTCTGCCGTACCGTCCTCGTACTGCAGTGTTGGTATCAAAACAATTGCACTGTCTCACCGATCTCTTGGGTCGGGCACATCTTGGCGATCTTGCCATCGACGTGCAAGCGGTTATCTCTCAACATGAAGACGCCGCAGAAATGAGTTCGATGTATGCAATACCGTTTCATCATCTACCCGTAGCAAACGCCGGGCATTCCGCGGACGCGGCCCATGGTGTGCATACTGCCGAGGCGCGCACAACCCAAGCAACACAGTTGGCGACGTTGCTGACCTCCCTGCAATTGGATCTCGTGGTGCTCGCCCGTTACATGTTGGTGCTGCCACCCACCATCGTGAGTGCATGGCGTGGGCGGATGATCAACATCCACCACTCGTTCTTGCCCTCGTTCGTTGGCGCCAATCCGTACCGGCAGGCGCACGACAGGGGTGTAAAAATTATTGGTGCGACAGCCCACTTCGTATCGGAGCAATTGGATGAGGGTCCGATCATCACTCAGGACGTGGTGCAGGTTTCCCATCGAGATGACGTGCAGGATCTCACTCGTCGCGGGCGTGACCTCGAAACCGTGGTATTGGCCACGGCCGTTCGGGCTCATGTGGAACATCGCATCTTGACGTTTGGCAATCGAACCATCGTTTTTGCCTAGGGCTGCCACTATGGTGACGATGCGGGTTGCAGGTTCCGCTCGCTGATTCTGCCCTAAGTTCCGCAATACTGAGTACACCACCAAAAGGAGTCTTTATGCATACCGCAGTCATCGTTGATGCAGTTCGTACCCCACTCGGCAAACGTAACGGTCGTTTGAAGAATTGGCACCCCGTCGATCTTGCTGCTGAGATGCTCACCGCACTCACCACACGCAACAACATTGACCCCGCCATGATCGACGATGTCGTGATGGGTTGCGTCATGCAAGTTGGTGAACAAAGTTTGAATATCGCCCGCAATGCCGTACTTGCCGCCGGTTGGCCGGAGTCCGTTCCTGGCACCACCGTGGATCGCCAGTGTGGCTCCAGCCAACAAGCAGCACATTTCGCCGCACAAGGCGTGATTGCTGGCGCATACGATGCCGTCGTTGCCAACGGCGTTGAGGTGATGACTCGCGTACCAATGGGTGCGTCGATTGCCGAGGGCAAGTTCGGTTTCCCGATGGGTGCTCGCGTACAGGAGCGATACAAAGCCGAAGGCGGTCTTGTCAACCAAGGTGTCTCCGCAGAACTCATCGCCGAAAAATGGAAGCTGTCGCGCGAAGACCTCGACGCTTTCGGTTTCCGTTCGCAACAGTACGCCGCACGTGCCACCAAAGAAGGTCGTTTTCAGAATGAGATCATTCCGGTTCTTGATGCCGAAGGTGTGCTCATGAACACCGACGAAGGTATTCGTGAATCGTCGCTGGAAAAACTGGCGTCGCTGAAGCCGTCATTCCGTCCGGTCGAAGAGGGTGGTCGGGTTACTGCCGGCAATTCATCACAAATCACCGACGGTTCTTCAGCCTTGTTGATCATGAGCGAGGAACGCGCCAAGAAGTTGGGGCTCACACCACGGGCACGCTTCGTCAGTTTCGCTCTTGCCGCAGAAAATCCGCGATATATGTTGACTGCGCCGATTCCTGCCACCAAGAAGGTACTGGAAAAAGCCAACCTCACGATGGACGACATTGACCTCGTAGAAATCAACGAAGCGTTTGCCGCAGTGGTGCTCGCATGGGCGAAAGAACTGCACCCCGATATGGAAAAGGTCAATGTGAATGGCGGCGCCATCGCGCTCGGTCATCCACTTGGTGCATCGGGTGCACGTCTTACCTGCACGCTGCTCAATGAATTGGAGCGAACGGGTGGTCGCTACGGTTTGCAGACCATGTGTGAAGGCGGTGGCTTGGCCAACGCGTTCATCATCGAACGCCTCTAGGTCGGTAGTACCCCAACGTGTTTGGAACGATCGTCTGGGTGGCGATCGGCCTCGTACTGGTGTGGGGTATCTGGAAGATGGGGTTCGGCATGCTGCGCAGCATGACCACCTCTCTGCCGCCACCGCCTCCCACCGGTGAGATGCGTCGCATCAACGTTCGTTATCGGTGCACGGTGTGCGGGGTGGAGTTGCGCCTCACCATGGCCCCGGACGAACATCCGCCACCACCTCGGCACTGCATGGAAGACATGGAGTTCATCGTTCCGAAGGATTAACTCGACTACTGAGTTGACTGAGTCGAGCGAGGATTTAGCGGTATTTGGTTGCGGTGAACAAGCCACCAAGCACCATCGACAGGCCACCAAACAGGTACCAGTTGCTGCGACCGCCAGGGACGAATCCCAGGTAGTAAAACAAAATAACGAGCGCCCCAACGCCAAGCAAGGCAAACATCAGAACGGGAACCCAACGGGGGCTTTCTTTCACGGTGACGGGAACAGGTGGCGTATAGCGCGTGGTGGCCGGCGGCGTGGTGCGTCCACCCGTGTGTCGCTTTTTCGGTGCCATGAGCATCTTCAGTGTAGGGAGGGATGGTGCATCCTGGCAAAAGCATTGGCAGGCTGAACCCGTGGCAAAACATCGAGTTCTCGTCGTCGACAATTACGACAGCTTCGTGTACAACCTCGTGCAGTATCTCGGGGAACTCGGAAGCGAACCGGTGGTGGTGCGCAATGACGAACACTCCGTTGAGTCACTGTTGCAAATGAAATGTGAGGGCATCGTGATTTCGCCAGGTCCAGGACGACCCGAGGATGCTGGCGTGACGTGTGATCTTATTCGTGCCGCAGCCGGCCACACACCATTGCTTGGCGTGTGTTTGGGGCACCAAGCCATCGGACATGTGTTTGGAGCACACGTCGTACATGCGCCAGAGCTTCGTCACGGCAAAACATCACAAGTCACCCACGATGGGAAAGGCGTGTTTGCTTCACTGTCGTCACCGCTGGTGGTAACGCGGTACCACTCGCTGGTGATTGACCCACATACCGTGCCCGCCACACTCGCCGTTACTGCCACTGCTCAAGACGGCACGATCATGGGTGTGCGTCATCGGGAGTTTGCCGTGGAAGGGGTGCAGTTCCACCCCGAAAGCATCCTGACCGAACATGGGCATGCGATGTTGCACAACTTTCTGCAACGAGTGCAGTAGTCGAACTGCTCTCTGCAGATTACGGAGTCACCGCAGCACGCGCCACGGTCAGTGTCAACGCACTGCCGGGCTGCACGTTCGTGCCGGCCGCCACATTCTGGGCAATCACCGTGCCAACACTTGGATCTTCAGCGGCTACATCTTGTTCAACAAGGGTGACCGTGAGCCCGAGGGCAGTAAGTTGCGTACTTGCCGCAGCAGCAGTTTGGCCGATCACGCTCGGCACAGTGACGGTGGCTTTCCCCGATGAAACGTACAGCGTGATGGCACTACCGGGGGCGACTGCGGTGTCACCGAGTGGTTCGCTGCGTACGACTCGGCCAGCCTCGATTGCCTCATTGGTTTCCAGTACCACAGTGACGAGCAGGTTCAGCGGTGCAGCAGAGAGCAGTTTGGTGGCAGCCGTTTGTTCATCACCAAGCACGTCGGGAATGCGCACCGTATTGGTTCCACCGGACACGTCCACCGTGACAACCGCATTTGGTCGCGCTCCGAGGCCTGCCGTCGGTGTCTGCACGAGGATTTGGTTGGCGGGGATATCGGGTGACGCGATGAAATTGTTGACCACCAGGCGCAGCCCGGCTTGTTTCAACACGTTGGTGGCTTCTTGCACCGAGAGACCCACCAAGTTGGGAATGGTGACGGGAACAAAACCAGGGTTGTAGACCAACACAACATTTTCACCCTGTCGAGCCAATGTTTCTGCTGCTGGTGACTGTTCGTACACCACATCATTGCTGGCATTCTCACGCACCTTGGGATCTTCTATGGGTGTGAGACCCAGATCGATGAGCAAGCTCTTGGCATCCTCAATGTTGAGGCCGATGACATTCGGGACGGGGATATTTGCACCAGCGTTTTCATCGGTGAACGCCCGAAAGGCAAAAATTGCCACAGCAACGAGGGCAATGACGGAGATGACCGAGCCAAACACCCATGCAGCAGTGCGTTGCGGCACCACCTCGTCGTAGGGCGGGTAATCGCCACTGCGTGTGGAGTTGCCACCTGCCCGCCCAGCGCCGGTGGATGGCAACAGCGTGGTGGGTTGATCATCGTGCGACTCCGGCGTCTCGCCACGCTGGGTCACGGGGAGTTGGGTCGTTGCACCCGCATCGTGGATTGCGGCTTGTTCGTCGAGCAACGCCAGCACTTCTTTGCCGTCAACGAATCGGCGTAAGTCATCAGCCAATGCCAGGGCGGTTGCATAACGCCGTTGTGGGTCTTTTGCCAAACACTTCATCACGATGGCACTGAAAGCCGGGGAGATTTCCGGATTCTTGGTACGCAATGGAACGGGGATGTCGTGTACTTGTTTGTAGGCAATCGAGATTGCATTCTCACCGGTGAACGGCGGCGCACCAGCCAGCATTTCGTACATGATGACACCAAGCGAGTACAGGTCAGATCGTGGGTCGGGTTGCGCACCTTGTGCCTGTTCAGGCGAGAAGTAGGTGGCCGTGCCCATGACTGCGCCGGTCTGCGTCAAACCTTGTTCGACGGCGGCGCCAATCGCTCGCGCAATGCCAAAGTCTGCAACTTTTACATGCCCGGTGGCACTCACGATGATGTTTGCCGGCTTGATGTCGCGGTGTGCAACACCCGCCCCGTGTGCCGATGACAGTGCAGAGGCAATGTCAATGGCGATGTCGCAGGCCTGGAGCACGCTCAATCGCTCGTGTTTTTGCAGGATGTCGGCCAGGGTCCGACCCTGCACGTACTCCATGGCGATGTAATACGTCGTGTCGACTTGACCCCAATCGTAGACACCGACGATGTTGGGGTGATTGAGCGAGGCAGCCGACATGGCCTCGCGACGAAAACGCTCGACAAAGAGTGGATCCTTGGCGAACTCGGCAAAGAGAATCTTCACGGCAACTGGTCGGTCAAGAAGGCGGTCGCGGGCCACGAACACCTCCGCCATGCCACCTCGGCCGATACGTCGGCCAAGTTCATAGCGATCATTGATCACGATGGGGGTACTCATACGTACTCACTCATGTGCCGTCACCTGATGTCTGTGCAAGGACCACATCACGTATGGAGTTGACGTAGGCCTGCGCGCGTGCGAGCGAGTCGTAGCGAGGTGATTCGTCGATATCGTCGGCAAGTGCGGCGAATACGGCCTGGCGTTCCACTCCGCTATCTAGTTGCACAGTGGGACGGAACCACAGAATCTGACGATCTCGACCTTTGTAGATGACGAGATGCGCTTCGTCGCTACTGCCGTCAAAGCCGATGAAGTAGCCGCTGCGGGCATACATGCCGATTCCCGATATCACACCCGCCATGAGCACAACGGCCAGAGCGCAAGCAACGAGTATTTTCTTGCGGGATGCGCGCTGGGGGGTAAGTGGCGAAGTTGCGGATGCGTGTTCGCTCACCGTGGCATCATCGACGATGTCAACCACCACCACCGTGACATTGTCACGACCACCATTGGTGTTGGCGACCGCCACCAATTGATTTGCAGCCGATTGTGGATCCGGGTTGGTGCGCAGGATGGTGGCGATGTGCTCATCTTCAACTTCGTCCACCAAACCATCACTGCACAACACATAGCGATCGCCGCTGACCATTGGAAGCACCCAAGAATCGGCGTTCACATCACCCTCGATCCCAAGGGCACGGGTAACGATGTTGCGCCGAGGATGCAATCGTGCTTCTGCGGTAGTTATGAGACCCTCAGAGAGCAACTCCTGCACGTATGAATGGTCGGCACTCACTTGCTTGAGTTCCTTGTCGCGAAACAAATACACCCGAGAGTCGCCGACATTGGCAACCACCACACGTTGCGGCTCGCTGTCGGTGGCAGCGAGGGGGGCGAGTGCTGCAAGTGTGGTACCCATACCGCGCTGTTCGGACGGGCCACCGCTGGCTTCATGAATGGTCTTGTTCGCGTCGTTGATGGCCAAGACGAGTGACTCGGCAGATACAAAACCGCTTGCTGCTGCTCGTTTCATGCCGGCAATGGCGAGTGCACTGGCAACTTCACCCGCGTTGTGGCCACCCATGCCGTCGGCTACGGCAAATACTTGGGTGTCGGCGAGGAAGGCATCCTCGTTCTGTGCACGCAACATGCCCACATGTGACGCAGCGCCCCACGCCAATTTCATTGCCACACCACCATTGAAGAGTTGTTCACGAAATCTCGAACGTCACCTTGATTGCCCCCAACATGATGACATCGCCGTTGGCGAGCATCTGTTCGCCCTCGACACGCACACCGTTGAGTTTGGTCCCGTTGGTACTGCCGATATCGCGAAGCGTCCAGCCGCTCGGGCGTCGACGCAGTTGCACATGTTCGCGACTCACATTGGTGTCACGAATGACGATGGAGCAACTACTTTGTCGCCCGATGGTGACCCGCTCCGTGTCGAGAACATATCGAGTGCCGTCTTCCAAAACGACTGCTGACGTGATGGCACCAGCCACCGTTGACGACATACTTCCGACCAGTGGCGTCACCAGTACTGCTTCATCTTCAGCGGTGCGTGTCGGTGGGTGAGTTGTGTCGCGGGCAGTAGTGGTGACAGGGCTAGTGATGGGGTTAGTGAGTGATGGCAGGACGGAAACATCGCCACGTTTGGTGGAGGCATCTTCGCGCAACACCACCACGACGGGTGCCGCCAATCGATACGACTCCCGCTCACTGTGTTGTGTAACAGCCTCGGCCAATTCCCGCGCGAGATCGTCAGCTACATCCCGAAACGCAGCCTGATCATCTGGATGCATCACGACGGTGTAGGCATGCGGAACTTCCCGCGTATCGTCGGCAACCTGCGCGTCAACGACCCCCAACAAACGCCGACCCAACTCGATCGGGCGAATTGTTGAGGTATACGAACGCAACGCCATGTATTTCAGTGTACGGCTGGGGGTCTTGTGCGATGACGCATTTTCGCAATGGTGTGCGACATGGCATGTATCACGTAGCGTCAGCACTGGTGACGGACTCGGCGCAACAGCACGCAGGTGCCAACCGTTCATTGTCGGAATTCTCGGTGGCAAATCGTACTCAGCTACAAAAGCGAGTCCTGCGTGTACTCATTGCGGGGCAGATTGTTGGTGCCGCTGCGTTGGGTTCTTCGGTCACCGTCGGAGCATTCGTCATCCAGGACATTCTTGGTAATGACACTCCATTTGGTGGCATGGCAACGGCAACGGTCACCATGGGTACGGCATTCATGTCACAGATGCTTGCTCGTGTGATGCTGCGTCAAGGACGTCGTGGTGGTTTGCAACTCGGCTACGTACTTGCTGCAGTCGGTGGGGTAGTCGCCGCTGTGGGAGTGGAACGCAACTCACTTGTGTGGTTCCTGGGTGGTTTGTTCTTGTTTGGTAATGGACAGGCGGCCAATCTCCTGGCTCGGTATGCCGCGACCGATTTGGCGTTGCCCGAACAGCGCTCGTCGGCGATGAGTTATGTGGTGTTTGCATCCACGTTCGGCGCAGTGTTTGGTCCGCTGTTGGTGCAGCCGGCGCAGTGGGCAGGCGAGGAGTGGCTGGGATTGGCTACCTACAGTGGCCCGTGGTTGGCATCTTCACTGTTTTTGTTGCTGGCAGCCCTCAACACGGCGCTGCGATTGCGTCCCGATCCACTCGTGGTGAGCCGTGCATCAGTACAACCATTGCAACCATTGCAACCATCGCCACGAATGAGTGTGCGCGGAGCGTTTCAACTCATCACGTCGACGGGCAACGGCAGACTCGCACTCACCGCCATGGTGATTTCCCAAGCCACGATGGTTGCAGTCATGACGATGACACCGGTCCATCTAAAACTGCACGGCCACGAAGGCATCTCGTCGTATGTGGTGTCGCTACACATCGCGGGGATGTTTGCCTTCAGCCCACTCGTGGGCAAATATGCAGATCGTCATGGACGCGTCAATGCAATATTTCTTGGCGCTCTATTGCTGGTCATATCCAGCGCACTATCGGCCGTTGCCGGGGATGGGAACCCCATGTTGTTTCCTTCCCTCTGGCTTCTTGGTATCGGCTGGAATTTCGGACTCATCGGTGGTTCTAGCTTGTTGGTGGAATCGATCTCCGACGATGTGCGCGTGCGCGTACAGGGCACTGCCGATTTGTTGATGAGTTTTTGCGGAGGCCTGGCCGGATTCTCTTCGGGGTTCATTCGTCGCGCAATCGGCTTCCATCTGCTGTCTGCGGCATCACTCGTTTTGGCAGGCGTCTTGCTGGTGTATGTGGTGGTTGGCGCCGCTCACACGCGTCCGTCGTTGGAGTCGTTACTGCGTCGTCGCTAGCGTGAGAGTGCTTCACTCGGGCGAGTGGCGAAATGGCAGACGCGCTGGCTTCAGGTGCCAGTGTTCGTAAGGACGTGGGGGTTCAAGTCCCCCCTCGCCCACGACATAACCTAGGAATTGCGGTTTCACCGCCCACCACTGATGACTTCGTCTCTCGCTCACCGTCTTGCTTCACGCGAAGCCACCGTTGGCGTATTAGGACTTGGCTATGTCGGGCTGCCGTTGGCCATTTCATTTGCCGAAGTGGGCTATCGCGTCGTGGGTTTTGATGTTGCCGACAGCGTCGTTGCCGGGCTCAATGCAGGTCGCAGTCACATCGACGACATCACAGCAGAGCGGGTGCATGCTTTGCGTGCCAAGCACATGTTTCACGCCACATCGGATACAGCCGATCTCACCACGTGTGACGTGATGTTCATTTGCGTGCCGACGCCGTTTGACAAAGCCAAGACACCGGATTTGTCGTACGTCGAGTCGGCGACTCGCGTTGTGGCCAAGGTGCTGCGCCGCGACGTACTCGTGGTACTGCAATCCACGACATATCCGGGTACCACCACCGAGTTCGTGCGACCAATCCTGGAAGAAACAGGGTTGCGCGCCGGCACCGACTTTCACCTGGCATTTTCACCGGAGCGCGTGGACCCGGGTAATACACGCTGGAACGTGCGCAACACACCCAAAGTGGTGGGTGGGCTCACACCACAGTGCACCGAGTTGGCCAAAACATTGTTGCTCTCACTCATGGACGACCCCACTTTGGTGCGTACGGTCGAGTCGCCGGATGTGGCAGAGATGGCCAAACTCCTGGAAAACACGTATCGAGCAGTGAACATCGCATTGGTGAATGAGTTGGCGCAACTGTGTCATGAAATGGGCATCGATGTGTGGAGCGTGATTGATGCAGCAGCAACCAAACCGTTTGGCTTCCAGGCCTTTCAGCCGGGCATCGGCCCCGGTGGCCACTGCATTCCTGTCGACCCGTTCTATTTGGCATGGAAGGCACGCGAGTACGACTTTCAAACTCGGTTCATCGAGCTTGCCGCCGACATCAACGACACAATGGCGTCGTATGCCATTGCCCGCATGCAAGACATGCTCAATGAGCAATCCATTTCCTTGCGCGGCGCAAAGATTCTCTGTCTTGGCGCAGCCTTCAAACGCGGGGTGAGCGATGTGCGCAACTCGCGGGCCATCCATGTGATGGAACTCCTGGGTGAACGCGGTGCCGTGGTGTCGTATTGCGACCCGCACGTCCCCGAAGCTCGTGTCGGGGGGCGGCTACTGCAGTCGATCTCTCTCGACGAGGTGCATAGCACCGATGCAGATCTGGTTGCCGTCTTGGTCGCAGGCAACTGGCCTCTGGATGCCCTCGCCCAGCGGGAAGTGTCGGTGTTTGACGCGGTCAACGCCGGCGGTGCTCCGGGCACCCATCGTCAACGTTTGTAGGTCAACAAGGACCTTGCACACGCAGAATTATTCGTTGGAACATTCCCGATACAACTGTGCGTGTTGGTGCAGGTAGGTAGCCATTGAACAGCGTCGTTCAATGTGAGCATGTGCCTGCGTTGCCAATCTTGAACGCAGTGGTGAATCGTTGAGCAGGCGCTGCACGGAGCCAACCAAGTCGACATCACGCTCGACGAGCAGCCCAGTGACTTCGTGTTCAATGATTTCCGACACGCCACCTACATTCAGCGCAACCACGGGCACACGTGCAGACGCGGCTTCCATGAGTGACAGCGGTACACCCTCGTTATCGCTCGTCAGAACCACCAAATCAAGTGCCCCGAATACCACCCCCAAGTCTGAGGTGAAATCCACCAGCGTCACATTCGGCAATGTCGCAGCCTGGGCGTGAATTTGCGCTCGCAGCGGTCCGTTACCAATCAGCGCAAAGTGAGCGTCGGGAATGGCTCGAGCAAGTTCCAAGAATCGATCAGGTCGTTTGATGTCGGTGAGTCGACCAACAAAGCCCACCATCTGGCCTTCGGTTGGTAGACCAAGCTGTACCCGAGATTGCGGTTGTGGTGTCGGAGTGATGTCGCGCACTCCGGGATACACCACCGACGACCGTGCCTGGGTCACAATGCGTGCAGCCAGTAGATCACGTCGCGTCGACTCACCAACGACGAGGGCAAATGTGGTGAAGCGACGCAAGATTCGCTCCACCACTACGAAGAACTTGGCAACGGGTGCCGGAAAATATCCGTGCAACAGATGGCCGTGAAACGTATGAATCCGATAAGGCACTCGGGCAAGAACTGCCGCGACTCGACCGACGACTCCAGCTTTGGCCATATGCGTGTGTACCACGTCGGGTGCCAGTCGTCGCAGGGTGCGTGTGAGTGTCCACAACGACTGCACCTCACGTACTACTCCCAATGAGCGACGCAATCCACCAAGCGTGATCACGTCCGCACTCACTGAACGTTGTGCAAGGTAGTCACCTTCGCTAGCAACGCCTGGACCACGAATGATTGTTTGGCGAAACTGTTGCCGGTCGAGGCCTTCGACGAGGTCCACCAGCATCACTGATGGTCCCCCCACATTCGTCCGCGTCAATACGTGGACTATGTGGATCATTGGTACGTGGCTCGCCACCACGAAAG
>JBEDEI010000110.1:0-8261 GCA_041175765.1 Actinomycetota bacterium
AGCGCCCACCAAACGGCGAGCCACCACCAAAGAACGCATCGATGATGTCGCCGAAACCACCAGCGCCACCGAACGGGTCGCCGCCACCACCATTCATGCCTGCTTCACCGAAACGGTCGTAGCGAGCGCGCGCTTCGGTATCGCTCAACACTTCGTAGGCACGAGACACTTGCTTGAAGCGCTCTTCGGCTTCTTTGTTGCCGGGGTTTTTATCGGGGTGCAATTCGCGGGCGAGTTTTCGATACGCACGTTTGATGTCGTCGGCCGATGCCGAGCGGGCAACGCCGAGTAGCTCGTAAAAATCGGTGGACATGCGCAACTCAGCCTTCGGTGAGGCGACGACCAAGTCGGTCGCTCACCACTTCGACAGTGGCGAGCGCAGCGGGATAATTCATACGCGTGGGGCCCAGTACGCCCACGCTGCCGATGGTTTCACCATCACGCACCACGGGTGCAAGCACCACCGAGCACACACTCAAGGGCTCTACCCCGGTTTCGGCGCCGATGGCCACACTCACACCACGGCTTAACATGTCGCGCACCAACGAGACCACCACGTATTGCTGCTCGAGGGTCTCGAGCACCGAACGCACTACCTCTACTGCATCGAACGAAGTGGTCAAGCTTGCGGTGCCACCCACGAACACGCTCTCGCGGCTCTGCCCACCAGCGAGTGCACCAATGGCACGACCAACGAGTGCTTCCACTTCCGCGTCGGCTTCCACCCCGGTGCGTGGTGCAAATGAAGCCGCGCTCAATTCGCGACCGACGAGTGTTTCGTTCAACCGTGCGTTGGTGAGTGCGATGTGCATTTCGTTGGGCGGTGAAACGAATTCGATTTGTTCGCTCTCGATATCGCCGTTGGACAACACCACCACCACCGTGCCGAGGCGCTCGCTGAGGGCCACGACGTGTGCAGAGCGCACCACCGCTTCGGCCACCGACGGGCCGGTGACCACTGCGGTGTAGTTGGTGAGTTGAGCCAAGAGCAACGAGGTGCGATGCAGGGTTTCTTCCAAACGAAAATGGGCGGAGTCGAAAAAGTCGCCCAAGCGTTGACTGCTCACGGCATCCATGCGACCGGCCTTGGCCACATCGGTCGTGGTGAGATGGTCTACATACATGCGGTAGCCCTTGTCGGTGGGCACGCGCCCTGCCGAGGTATGTGGCTGCACCAGATACCCCTCGGCTTCGAGGGCCGCCATGTCGTTGCGAATGGTCGCGGGCGACACCGACACGCCGGGCATGGAGGCGACGTGGCTCGAGCCGACGGGCTGACCCGTCGACACGTAATGCTCGATCACCTTGCGAAGGATGGCGATCCTGCGGTCATCAACACCACTCGTAGCCATGGTCGTGACTCTCAGGCTAGTGAGCGCCGCGCCACGCAGCGTGCGCAGCGACGTGAAAGATGCGTGCTATTTGCCCGTGACCAGTTTGTAGCGGCGCAGCGATTCGTTGCGCTCTTCGCCGTGGTCGACGATGGGTGCGACATATCCGTTGGGCAATCCGGCGGGGTTCTCGTTGGGGATGTGCACGAATTTGTCGGGCACATTGGCGAGCTCGGGCAACCAGGTGCGCACGTATGCACCCGATGGATCGAACTTTTCTGCTTGCATTGCGGGGTTGAAAATGCGGAAGTACGGTGCGGCGTCGGTGCCGGTGCCGGCGGTCCACTGCCAACCGTGATTGTTGGATGCAATGTCGCCGTCCACCAGATGTTGCATGAAGAACTTGGCGCCCCACTGCCACGGCAAGTGCAAATCCTTCACCAAGAAACTCGCCACAATCATGCGCACGCGGTTGTGCATCCAGCCCGTGGCCAGCATCTGTCGCATGCCGGCATCCACGATCGGGTACCCCGTTTGCCCGGCGCACCATGCAGCAAAGCGCTGTTTGGCACGTGCGTCGGTGTCGACGGGCATGGTCTCCATTTTCGGTTGCAAGTTCTTCCAGGTGGTGTGTGGTTGGTGATGCAATACATCGGCGTAAAACTCGCGCCAACCAAGTTCGCTGCGATAGTGATCGTGATTTTTGTCGGGGCGTAACTCGGCGAGCAACTGGCGTGGATGCAACACGCCGAAGCGCAAGTATGGCGACAGCATGCTGCAGCCATCGCGATCGGGGTTGTTGCGTTCTTCTTTGTAGCGACTCAATGCATCACTGGCGAAATGTTCCCAGCGATTCCAGGCGGCTTGTTCGCCGGCTGCCGGAAGCACGGCAGCAAGTTGCGGGTCGTCAGGTATGCCGTCGCACTTCACGTCAGGCGCCCCACGCAAGTTCATCTGCGCTGGTGCGGGCAGAGGTGCAGCCCAACCGTGGCCGATCCACCCGCGAGAAAACGGCGTGAACACCGCGTACGGCCGGCCATCTTCTTTGCGCACGGTACCGGGGTCTACTGCGTACGGCGAACCCACGCGCACGAGTTCCACATTGTTGGCAGCGAGTCGGGTGGCAACTTGTTGGTCGCGTGATGCACCGTACGGGCCAAAGTCGGCACTCACGAATACTTTGTCGGCGCCAACCTCGGCGGCAAACTTGGGCACGATGTCGAGCGGGTCGCCGTGGCGCACCACGATGGCGCGATTCATGGATGCATCGAGTGCGCGAATGGAGCGATACAAAAATGCCAAGCGTGCGGCACCCGAACGTTGCACGAAGAGCGGATCCAACACGAACAGTGGTGTGGTGGTGCCGTGCGACAACGCCGCCATCAATGCAGGATGATCTGCCAATCGCAGGTCGCGGCGAAACCAGATGATGGCAGCACTCATAGGGGCGAAACTACTTCCTCCACCACCAACCAACGAGAGCCATGCACAAAAGACTCGCCACACCGCCGTAGGCCATTGACCACTCCAGCGAGAGATAGTCGGCGATGAGCCCGGTGATCGGGCCACCCACTGGGGTACTGCCGAGAAATGCAACTGCGGTCAATGCGAGCAAACGCCCGCGCATGTCTGGCGGCGACTCTTGTTGGCTGATGGCATTGCCCGAGGCGATCATCGCAGCACCACCGAAACCGAGCGGCAAGCACAAGATGAACGCGCTCCACAAGTTGGGGGAAAATGCAACGGCAATGTTGGCGATGCCGAGCACGCCGACGTTCACCATGAGCCAACGCAACGACACCACCTGCATGCGAGCGGTGGTGAGTGCGCCAACGATGCTGCCGATGCCCGTGACAGTGAGCAACCAACCGAACGCGTCGGGGCTCCCCCAGTTGACGTCGGCCAATTTGGGGAACACCACCGAATAGTTGAAGGCAAACGTGCTGACCACGATGTACACGAAGAACATCGACGACAAACGCCGATTGGTGCGCACGTAGCGGAACACGTCGCGCACGGGTGTGCCGCCGGCAGGTCGCTTCACCGCAGGCACCATTTCGCTGGCACGCAAACCGCGGATGCTGTAAATCATCGCGGCATACGACACGCCATTCAGGATGAACAACCAGCCCGTGCCAAGCGGGCCGACCAGTGCAGCCGCGAGGGCGGCGCCAAACACGCGTGAGCCGGTCATCACCGTGGTGTTCATCGACATCGCATTGCTGAGTTGCGACGTGGGCACCAGTTCGGTGATGAGGCCGCGACGTGCGGGGTTGTCCATCGCGCCGACGATGCCCAAAAACAGCGAAAAACCCCACACGATCGGCAGCGACACATTGTTGGTGAGGTCCAACACGCCGAGCAGCAACGCTTGCGCGGCGAGCAATATTTGCGTCACCGTCATGATGGTGCGACGGTCGAATCGATCAGCGAACGAACCCGCCCAGGTGCCGAGCAGCAACATGGGCAGAAATTGAAAGGCCACGTTGTAGCCAAGATCGGAAGCCTTGCCCGTCAGGCGATAGATGAGGTACGACGTGGCGGTGAGTTGCAACCACGAACCGATCGTGGAGAGCAACAAACCTGAAAAATACAATTTGGCATTGAAGAACTTGAGCGACCGAAACATGCCGCCGGGGGCCAGCGCTGTGTCAGTCATCGAGTTTCAACGCGGTGATGAACACGTCACCCGGCACTTCCACCCGCCCGATGGCTTTCATCTTCTTCTTGCCTTCTTTTTGCTTGTCGAGCAGTTTGCGCTTACGGGAGATGTCGCCGCCGTAACACTTGGCGAGCACGTCCTTGCGCTTGGCTTTCACCGTTTCGCGCGAGATGACCTTGCCACCGATGGCGGCCTGAATGGGAATGTCGAACATCTGGCGTGGAATCAACGTCTTCAACTTTTCGCACATGCGACGGCCGTAGTCGGTGGCTTTGTCGCGATGCACGATCATGCTGAATGCGTCGGCGGGTATGCCATTGAGCAGGATGTCGACACGCACGAGATCGCTCGTGCGATACCCGTGCAACTCATAATCCAGACTGGCGTAGCCCTGCGACTTGCTCTTCATTTGATCGAAGAAGTCGACAACCACTTCGGCGAGTGGCACGAGATACTGCATCTCCACACGCTCGGGTGACAGATACTCGAGTTTGGTCATCTCGCCACGGCGGGTTTGGCACAGTTCCATCAACGCACCCGTGTAGTCCTTGGGCGTAATGATGCTGAGCTTGAAGAACGGCTCTTCAATTTCGTCGATATTGACCGTGGCGGGCAGATCACTCGGGTTGTCGACCACTTCGACATCGCCATTGGTGCGCAACACGCGGTACTGCACCGACGGGGCCGTGGCGATGAGCGCCAAGTTGAATTCGCGCTCCAGGCGCTCCTTCACGATTTCCATGTGCAGCAAGCCCAAGAAACCACAGCGAAACCCGAAACCGAGCGCGCCAGATGACTCGGGCAGGTACGAAATGGATGCGTCGTTGAGTTTGAGTTTTTGCAGACTTTCGCGCAACACTTCGAAGTCGTCGGCGTCGATCGGGAACAGACCGCAGAACACCATCGGCTTGGGGTCGGAATAACCCGCAAGTGGCGCAGCAGCCGGGTGTGCCAGGTGGGTAACCGTTTCACCGGAGCGGGCTTCGCCCACATCCTTTACGCCCGCAATTAGATACCCCACTTCCCCAGCGGCAAGCACATCGACGGGTTGCGTTGTGGGGCGACGTGCGCCAATTTCCAATACTTCGTGTTCAGCGCCGGCTTGCATGAAGAGCAGACGATCGCGTTTGCTCATGCGCCCGTTCATCACGCGCACACTCGACACCACGCCGCGGTATTGGTCGAACTGACTGTCGAAGATCAGCGCTTGCAGCGGCGCGTCGGGGTCGCCTTTGGGTGCGGGAATGCGCTCGACTACTGCATCGAGCAACTCGGGAACACCCTCACCAGTTTTGGCCGAGATGCGCAAGATGTCTTCGGCAGGAATACCGAGCACTTTTTCGATTTCCATGGCGAAGCGATCCGGGTCGGCTGCTGGCAGGTCGATTTTGTTGAGCACGGCCACGATTTCCAAATTGCTGGCGAGTGCGAGATAACAGTTGGCGAGCGTTTGTGCTTCGATGCCTTGCGCTGCGTCGACGACGAGCACCACACCTTCGCAGGCGGCGAGTGAACGGCTGACTTCGTAGCCGAAGTCCACGTGGCCAGGCGTGTCGATGAGGTGCAGCGTGTTGCCCTTCCATTCCACGCGTACGTTCTGCGCTTTGATGGTGATGCCGCGTTCGCGCTCGAGATCCATCGAGTCGAGATACTGCGCACGCATTTCGCGGGCTTCGACTGCCTTCGTCAATTCCAGAATGCGGTCGCTCAGTGTGGATTTGCCGTGGTCAATATGGGCAATAATCGAGAAGTTGCGAATGCGGGACTGTTCCATGAGGGGTGGTTACACCCCAGGGCATTTGGGGCCAAAACCTGCGTAAATTCTACTCCTCGTGCACGTCGCAGGTTGGGCGATGCTCGCAATCGCTGGTAGCGTGAGCGAGCCATGGCAAACATCAAGAGTCAAAAAAAGCGCGTCATCACCAACGCAAAGCGCACCGAACGCAATAAGGCCGTCAAGAGCGAACTGCGCACCCGAGTGAAGGTTGCACGCGAGACCAAGGGCACACCCGAGAGCTCCGAAGCATTGCGCCTGGCCGTAAAGCGCCTCGATATGGCCGCTGCCAAGCGCATCATTCACCCGAAGCAGGCGGCACGACGCAAGAGCCGCCTGATGCGTCAACTCAACGCCGCGAAATAACCCGCGCTAGCGCCGCGAAGTAGCCCGCGGTTTTCGCGGCCCGCCACGCTTTGGCTGCGACGGCAGCAAGCGACTGAGTCGAGCCACAAGCACTTCCAACACGGTTTCGTTGTCGAGCCCCGTTCCCCCACGCAACGAACGATCGGCTTTGGCCAAGAGCCCGACGGCATCGAACACTTTTTTGGAACCCAACGCCCGCGATAGTTCCAGATATTTGCGGCCCTGAAAGTCACTGCGGGAGCCGATGAGCGCCATGGCCTGCGTTGGGTCGGTGGCACCCGAGCCATCGAGACGCAGGGCTTTGGCATAGTGATTGTGCAAGAGCGACATGATTTGAAACGGATGGTATTCACCACTGCGCAACATGCGGCGCAACATCACGAGTGCCGTGGCAGTGTCGCCAGTGTCGATGCCGTCGGTGAGGTCCCACGGCTGCACGCTGCCGGCTTGGCCAAGAAACGGGCTCACATCGTCGTACGACAAACGATGCTTGGGGCCGTAGGTGGAGGTCAACACCTCGAGCAAGCCCGGGAGACGTGCGGCGTCTTGACCGATCCACTCCACGACTTCTTCGAGCGCGACGGCGTCGATCTTGAGGTCGGCCTCGACGAACTTGGCCTTGTACCACTCCACGAGTTCGCGACGCTTTGATGGTGGCGTGGTTTCGAAATTGTTGGTGCCTGCTTTTTTGAGTGCCTCGGTGAACGCCTTGGGCAATCGACCACTTGCGGTGAACACCAGATGGCATTGCTCGTTTTGCGTACTGAGATAGCCGATGATGGGGCCGAGGTCGAGCGGGGTGACATGCGCGTTGCGTGCCACCACCACTTTGAAATCTGCAAAGAGTGACTGCGTTTGTGCGGCGTTCACCACGTGGGCAACGGCGGCCTCGCGATCATCGGCCTGGGCTTCCGCAAAATCGAACGACTCGTATACGGAGGAGCGGTCGGCTTGGCCCACGAGTTCGTCCACGAGGCTCGACATGCGTGCAGAGACGAGCCGCTCATCGTCGCCGGAGATGAGATAGGTAGGCACGCGTACAGCCTCGCATGGGGGTGACTAGTGATGCGAACGCCAGGCATGCAGCGCAAATAGCGTGCCGGCTGCGCCCCACAGCACCGCATTGACCATGCCGTGTGGGCTGAGGCGCGTACCCCATTCGGCCACCCACCACACGAAACGTACGGCGGCAACCACGGGCATGGTGAGCAGGCTCGCGACTGCGTCGGGCGTGATGGCCGCAATGGCGAGTACGGGTGGGCCAGCGATCATCACCCCGGATGCCACGGGCACCGCCAACACATTGGTGAGCAACGCAATGACCGGTAGCGAACCAAACCACCACAACACGAACGGCGCGACACCAAGTTGGGCGGCAGCCGATGCAGAAAATATCGACTTGCCGAGTAGCGGCGTGATGACGATGAGGCCGCTAGTGGCTGCCACCGACAACACGAAGCCCACCGACCAGGTAGCAAGTGGATCGACGGCAACAATGCCCAAGACGGTGAAGGCAAGTGCGCGTAGGGGCACTACGTCGCGCCCGATGGCGAACCCCACCTGCACCACCCCAGCCATCACGGCAGCACGCACCACGCTCGACTCAAGTCGCGTGACCACTGCGAACATTGCCACGATGCCAAGTGCCGACATCAAACGCGGCCAACGAGTCAGTCGTTCGAGTGCAGGTGTGAGCGCTGCCAACACCAGTACCACGTTCTGCCCGGATACCGCCAACAAATGTCCGAGGCCTGCGGTGCGAAATGCTTGGGTCATCTGCTCGGGTTGACGGGACTCATCACCCAACAAAAAACCACGCAACAGTGCAGCGTCGTTGGGCTGCATGGTGCGCGCACCGTCGTCGATGAGTTGATGGATGTGATGAGCGGCGCGATACCACAAGGTGCGCGACGGGGCCACCGCATGGATGGTGACGTTACGCAACTCACCTTGCACATGGCGTCCGGCAGAGAAACGCAAACTACGTGCGTCGTATGCCACGCGCTCGGCATCGAGCAACACTGCGTCACCCATCACGATGTCGTAGAGCACGCTGCGTGCACGCCCGCGAGCGGTGAAACGAAAGTTCTCACCGTCTACTTCGAGCACCAGCGAGAGTGCCGCACCG